>JAYTQA010000357.1:0-8112 GCA_043746955.1 bacterium
GTGGCAGCCCGTAGGGGAGTCGAACCCCTCTTACCTGGTTGAAAACCAGACGTCCTAACCGATAGACGAACGGGCCACAGGACTTGTCACTCTCAATGCGGCGGTGTCTATTCAAGCTGATCCTGCGACGCAAGGGGGAATCTGGCGTTCGCCGGGCTGGCAAGCCCCAGCGCCGGTTAAGCTCCGCCCAAAAGATCGGCCAATTGCAGGTTTGGCCGCTTATAATTGGGGCGACCCTGCCCAATTGCCCCTTGCCATGCGCGCCATGCCTGTGGTCAGGGATGCGCTTGGGTCAAACTGCGGATGACCTAGCCGTCGGATTGCAGGGCCGGATCGGTTTTGACCCTGCCAAGCCGCTGTCCCCAAAGGAGCGTTGCGATGTTGCCTGCCGTTCTGACCTTGTCCGCCATCCAAAAGGCCTATGCAGAGGGCACGACTCCACTGGAACTGGTCGAAGAGATCATCACCCGGCGCAACCTTTTGGCCGACCGGGCCGTCTTCATCACGCCCACCTCCGATGACGAATTGCGTAAGGCTGCCAAGGTCTTGTCAGCCAAGGGGCCAACCGGATTGCATCTGTACGGCGTGCCCTTTGCGGTGAAGGACAACATCGACGTGGCTGGCTTGGCCACCACGGCGGGTTGCCCGGCCTATGCCTATGCGCCTGGCGAGGATGCCGTCGTCGTGGCACGGCTGCGGGCTGCGGGGGCTATTGTGATCGGCAAGACCAACCTCGACCAGTTTGCCACCGGGCTGAACGGCACGCGGTCCCCTTACGGCGCGCCGAGGTCGGTGTTTGATGCGGCTTATGTCTCGGGCGGCTCGTCCAGCGGGTCGGCGGTGGCGGTGGCCTCGGGGCTCGCGGCGTTCGCTTTGGGCACCGATACGGCGGGGTCGGGCCGGGTGCCGGCGGCGTTCAACAACCTGGTCGGGATCAAACCCACGCCGGGACTGGTGCCTAATTCTGGTGTGGTGCCGGCCTGCCGCAGCGTAGATGTAGTGACGGTGTTTGCCGGATCGGTCGCGGACGGCGTGGCCGTGCGCAAGATCATCGAGGGGGTGGACGCGGGCGATCCGTTTTCGCGCGCCGCTGTCCCGGTAGGCTTGTCGGCGAAACTGCGGGTCGGCGTGTTGACGGCGGCCGAGCGGGAATTCTTTGGCAATGCCGAGGTAGAGTTGCTTTATGATGCCGCCATCGCCCGCGCGGAAAGTTTGGGGGCCACGGTGGTTCCCTTCGACTATGCCCCGTTCCGCGAGGTTGCAGCCCTGCTTTATGACGGCCCTTGGGTCGCCGAGCGTCTGGCGGCGGTGGAGGATTTCCTTGCCACCAACCCGCAGGACTTTGACCCAACCGTGCGCAAGATCATCGAAGGCGCGCGCGGCAAAACGGCGGTGGCGGCGTTCCGGGGTCTGTATCGGCTGGAGGCTTTGCGCAAGGTCGTGGCCCCGGTCTGGGCGGCGGTCGATCTGCTGCTGCTGCCAACCGCGCCGACGACCTATACGGTGGCAGAGATGCTGGCCGATCCGGTCGTCAAGAACAGCCATTTCGGCAGATATACCAACTTTGCCAACCTGTTAGGCTATGCCGCGATTGCGGTGCCTGCGGGGTTTGGGCCATCTGGGCTGCCCGCCGGGGTGACCCTGGTGGGGCCAGGTTTTAGTGACGACGCGCTGGCCCCGTTTGCGGCGGCCCTGCATGCGGCGGCTCATTGTGGGATGGGCAAGGACCGCAATGCCGCGACACCTGCGGCCCCCATGGCCAGCATTCCCAATGGCTATCTGCCGATCTGCGTGGTCGGCGCACATCTGTCCGGGATGCCCTTGAACCGCGAATTGACCGATCCCGGTGGCTTCCTGCTGGGCGAGGCTGCGACCGCCCCCGGCTACCGGCTTTACGCGCTGGCGGGCACGGTGCCGCCCAAACCCGGCATGGCGTTTGACCCTGCCTTCACCGGTGCGGGCATTGCGGTTGAGGTTTGGGCCTTGCCCGCCGCCGCCTTTGGCGGGTTCGTTGCGCGGATTCCTGCCCCCTTGGGCATTGGCAAAGTCGCCTTGCAGGATGGCCGCCAAATCTCTGGCTTTTTATGCGAAAGCTACGCTTTGGCCGGTGCGACCGAGATCACCCAGTTTGGCGGCTGGCGGGCTTTTCGCGCCTCACTGTAGAGCAGCGCCGGCGCGGAGTTACAGCTTTTCGATCAGTTCCGGCACGGCGGTGAACAGGTCGGACACCAGGCCATAATCGGCAACCTGAAAGATCGGCGCCTCTTCGTCCTTGTTGATGGCGACGATGACTTTGCTGTCTTTCATGCCCGCAAGGTGTTGAATAGCCCCGGAAATCCCGATAGCGATGTAAAGCTTGGGTGCCACAACCTTGCCGGTCTGACCGACCTGCCAATCGTTCGGGGCATAGCCGGAATCGACCGCAGCCCGAGAAGCACCAACAGCGCCATTCAACTTGTCCGCCAGCTTTTCAATCAGATCAAAGCTTTCCTTCGACCCCACACCCCGACCGCCAGACACCACGATTGCCGCGCTGGTCAACTCTGGCCGATCCGACCTGGCAACCCGGTCCTCAACCCAGGCCGACAGGCCGTTTGCGCCCGGTCCGCCGATTTTTTCCACCACGGCTGCCGCCCCGGTGCCCCCGCCGGTGAAGCCAGCGGTGCGCACGGTAAAGACCTTTTTGGCGTCGAGGGATTTGACAGTCTGCACCGCATTGCCCGCATAAATCGGGCGTTCAAAGGTGTCGGCGTCGATCACGGCGGTGACATCGGAGATCACCATCACGTCCAGCAACGCGGCGACGCGCGGCAGCACGTTTTTGTTAAAGGCGGTCGCAGCACCACAGATATGGCTGTAACCGCCCGCAAGCCCTACCACCAGTGCAGCCGTCGCTTCGGCCATGCCATGGCAATAGGCCTGATCCTCGGCAAACAGCACTTTGGCGACACCGGCCAGCGTCGCAGCCTCAGCCGCCGCCGCATCAGCGCCGGTACCTGCCACCAGCACATGGACAGCGCCCAAGTGGGTCAAGGCGGCCAGGGTTTTGGCTACCGCGTCGGTCGCCAAAGCGCCTTCGTTCAGGTCAGCTAGCAGAAGAACCGCCATGTCAGATTACTCCTGCTTCGTCTTTGAGTTTGGCAATAAGTTCGGCGACGGATCCGACCTTGACCCCGGCCTTGCGGCCCACCGGTTCAACCGTTTTCAGCACGGTCAGGCGCGGCGATATGTCCACACCGTAGTCGGCGGGCGTTTTCAGAGCCATGGGTTTTGCCTTGGCTTTCATGATGTTAGGCAAGCTGGCATAGCGCGGATCGTTCAACCGCAAGTCGACCGTCAAGACGGCCGGAAGGGTCACGGCGATGGTTTGCAACCCGCCGTCGACCTCGCGGGTCACGGTGGCTTTACCGTCGGCAATCGCCAGTTCGGAAATGAAGGTGCCTTGAGCCCAACCCAGCAAAGCGCTGAGCATCTGGCCGGTGGCATTCATATCATTATCAATGGCTTGCTTGCCACACAGCACCAGACCCGGACCTTCGGCAGCCACCACAGCGGCCAGCAGCTTGGCGACAGCCAAAGGCTCAATATCGGTCTGCACATCGGCCGTAGCCTCAATCAGGATGGCACGGTCGGCTCCCATCGCCAGAGCGGTGCGCAGGGTTTCCTGCGCCTGCTTCACACCGATCGAGACTACGATCACCTCGGTCGCAATCGCCTTTTCTTTCAAGCGGATAGCTTCCTCCACGGCGATCTCGTCAAACGGATTCATCGACATTTTCACATTCGCCAGATCGACGCCGGAGCCGTCCGCCTTGACGCGAACTTTCACGTTATAGTCGATCACCCGTTTGACCGGCACCAGGACCTTCATCGCGCACACCCTCATAGCGGCCAGACGGCCAGCAGAATTTACATCGGTATTAGACCGGACGGACGCGCGGCAACAGGCCAAAATCGACCGGATTTGTCGCTGCCGCGTCAGGGGCGGGTCAATTTCGCGGGGTTTGGCAAGGCTCGGTGGATTTTTGGCGTAAGGGCTTGGGAACGCTGGGTTAACCCGGCACTCCGGCAAAAACCCGCTGTCTGTTTTGCGTAGGTTTTCTGTAGGTTTCGCGTAGTTCTTTTGTAGCTACGTTTGTAGTTACAGCTCTGGTTAACCAAATCTTCCGAATCGCCGGTGTAGAGTGCCGGCATGTGGTGCGCAGTGATGGAGAGAAACCAAAATGGCAGCCGATGTTAGGCTGGGCGGGTCAGGCCGGGCACCCAGAGCACATCTTTGGTGCCGCCCGCGTTGGCGATGCGGCCCGCGACGAAGAACCAGTCGGACAGCCGGTTGAGGTAGCGGATGGCCTCCGGGTTCACCGGCTCGTGGGCGGCCAATTCCACGGTCAAACGCTCGGCCCGCCGGCAGGTGGTGCGACAGAGGTGCAGGTAGGCGGCGAGCGGCGTGCCACCCGGCAGAATGAAGCTGCGCAGCGGGGTAAGCTCGGCGTTCAGCGCGTCAATCTCCGCCTCCAGCCGCTCGGTTTGGGCGGGAATCATCCGCAGGCGTGGCACGGCGGCGCTGGCATCGCCGTCGAGGTCGGGCGTGCACAGGTCAGCGCCAAGGTCAAACAGGTCGTTGGAAATGCGCGCGAGGCTTTGATCCATCTCACCACAAAGCCGTGCCATGCCGACTGTGGCGTTGGTTTCATCGACCGTGCCGTAAGCTGCAACCCGAAGATCGTACTTCGGCACCCGGGCGCCGTTGCCCAGGGCGGTTTCACCGGTATCGCCGGTCTTGGTGTAGATTTTGGACAGGATGACCATCAGGGCGCCCCCAAGCGCGACTTGGCCCAGGCAAACACCAGGATGGCGATGACCGCCAGAAATTGCGCCAAGATGCGCAACTGCATGAGTTTGTTGGCATATTTTCGGTTAAAATCGCCACCCTTGGCAAAACCGCCGATGCCAATGATCAGGATGGCCAAGACGATACCGCAGACCACGGTGGCAAAAAGGATGAGAGGATCGTGCAGAAACATGGGCGGGGTCCCTTTGGTTCAACCAGACATAGACCGGGACCGGGCAAAAGCGAAGAGCCGCCGTGCAAGGCAAGCTGCGGGCCTCGTGGCACGGCAGCACCCGCTCCGGCCCAGTCTGGGGCGGCCGGACGGCAGTTTTGCGGCAGTTGTAGCGCCGCGATGGGTTCTGGCGATGCCAGATTCGCCCGAACCCGTCTGGCCTTTGGGATTTCCGAAAATCGTGTGGGAAAACCGCCGCACATTTTTCTCTGATTGGCTTTAGCGCAAGGCGTTTTCCAGCGCTTTTGCCAGAATTTTCGACACGTCGCGGTGCACTTCCGGCCCCGGAACAGCGGCGGCAGCTTGCGCCTCGGTCGGCAAAAACGCCATGCTGCCAAGGCTTTGGCCGCGCGCATCCGACCGGGTGATCACCTCGACATAAGCCCGCGCGAGGGGTTGGACCAGCCCGAGCATATCGCCATCGACCAGCAGCGGATCGTGATCAAGGTTGACGTTGCACCCGCCGCTGGGGGGCGGTTGATCGGCGATCCACAGCAAAAAGCTGCGTTCGGGAAGGACCGCCAAAAGGTCTTTCATCCGGGCGGCCCAAGTGGCGCGCAATTCCTGCGCCAAGACGGCGAAACGTTCGGGCGATTGCGCGTAAAGCGCGGTCAAAAGATGCCGCGTGAAGGCGAAATCGGTGAAATCGACGTCGCGGTAGAGCGATTTCAGCAAGGGCGTGGCGCCCAGAAACCGGTCATTGCGGCGCGGATGCACGGTGTAGTAGCGGTTCGACAGATTTGCGGCCCCGACGATTTGCAAAACGACGGCCTCCGCCTTGGCGGCAATCTCCAGCATCGCGGGTTCGTTCAGATAGAGATCGAGGCCGGCGTTGGAACACCCGAGATTGACCGAGGCCAAGCCAAGCTCCGCCTCCACCAGATCGGGAAACGGGGCGACGATGAACTTGCCAAATGTCTCATTGCCACCCAGAAACACGACATAGGGCCGGTCCAGCGACCGTCGCGGCCCCCGGAACATCAGATTGGACGTGCCATATCGGCACGGAAAATAGTCAAGCGCAGCCGCGCTTGGCAAAGCATAGGCCATACTACCCACCCACTGTTTTAGACACCCAATTGCAAGACTGCCCGATTCCCCTTTCCAAACGGCTAATGCGCAAGTTTGGGCAAAATGATCGGGGTTTTCGGCGGACCGGGGCTGGTCGCAAGTTTCGCCGCCAGTCTCGCCGCCAGTTTTGCCGCCAGTTTTGCCGCCAGTTTTGCCGCAGTGCAGCGGGCTTGCAGCCTGGCGGATGCGGGGCCTATGATGCGCCGTGAAAACGGGGGGCGGGATGGTCATTCAACGGGTTGGAATCGTCGGCGCGGGGCAGATGGGCAACGGGATTGCGCATGTCTTTGCGCTCGCGGGCTATGATGTGCTGATCAACGACATCAACGCCGAAAGCCTGACCAAGGCGATTGCGACGATTGACCGGAATATTGAGCGGCAGGTGGCGAAGGGCAAAGTCGCGGCACCGCAAAAGGCTGCGGCGATGGCGCGGATTGCCACCACGCTCACGATTGCCGATCTGGGACCGTGCGATCTGATCATCGAAGCCGCGACCGAGAAGGAAAGTGTGAAGCAGGCGATTTTTGCGGCCCTGTTGCCGCATCTGGCGGCCCATACGATTTTGACCTCGAACACCTCGTCGATCTCGATCACCCGGCTGGCGAGCCGGACTGACCGGCCGGAAAAGTTCATGGGGTTCCACTTCATGAATCCGGTGCCGGTGATGCAACTGGTCGAGCTGATCCGGGGCATTGCGACCGATCAGCCGACCTGGGAGGCGCTGCACGCGGTGGTGGCGCGGCTGGGCAAAACCGCGGCAAGTGCGGAGGATTTCCCGGCGTTTATCGTCAACCGGATTCTGATGCCGATGATCAACGAGGCGGTTTATACGCTGTATGAGGGGGTAGGCTCGGTCAAGTCGATTGATGAAAGCCTGAAGCTGGGCGCCAATCACCCGATGGGGCCGCTGGAACTGGCGGATTTCATCGGGTTGGATACCTGTCTGGCGATTATGAATGTGCTGCATGAGGGGCTGGCGGATACCAAATACCGGCCCTGCCCGTTGCTGACCAAATATGTCGATGCCGGCTGGCTCGGGCGGAAAACCCAGCGCGGGTTTTATGACTATCGCGGGGCCGTCCCGGTGCCGACGCGCTAAGCGCGGCTGAGCACCTGCAGGCGGTCGGTCATGGTGACTTCGCCGTTTTGTTCCACCGAGCACAGAATGCCGCGCAGGCGCAGATCGGGGTGGCCGGGGGCGTCGATGAAGGCGCGGGCGTCGGCGCCGTAGCGGGCCTTCCACTTGGCGCAAGACTGGTTGAAGTGGTCCGAAACTTTGAGGATCGCGGTGCCAGCCTGGATCAGGCTGCCGGCGGGCAGGTTGGTCCGCGAACAGTCAAGGTCGGCCACGATCGGGTCGCCGGGATGCGGGGTATTTTCGCGGTCGCGCCAGACAAGGTCGAGGATGCGGCTGGGCAGGATCGAGATTTGGATGCGCGGGTCGGGGCTGCCGTCGGGCAGTTTCAGCCAAGGGGCGGTCAGCCAGCGTTCGCCTGGGATGGCTTCGGCGCGGGTCATGGTGATTTTCGCGGGGAATTGGCGGAGGCCGTAGCCCGGGCGCAGGCAAAGGCTGTGGATCGGCGCATCGGTTTTGGGGGCGTCGAGGATAGAGGGAAGGGCGGCGTAAAGCGCCTCGGTGGTGATTTGGCTCATAGTCTGGCCAAGAGGTCGGCGGTGGGCCAGCCGTCGGCGGGCAGGTGCAGGCGGATTTGTTCGGCTTGCACGGCGGCACGGGTGGCGGCACCGAGCACGCCGTCGATCTTGCCGACATCATGGCCGAGTTTGGCGAGCCTTTGTTGCAGGGCGGTCATCTGGTCAGCGGAAAGCGCCGGGTCGGGGGCGCCTGCGGTAAAGGCCGGTGCACCGTCGATCCTTGCCGCGAAATAGGCGGCGGTGGTGACGTAGACGAAGCTTTTGTTCCAGTTAAACAAGACCTTGTAGTTCGGGTAGACGAGGAAGGCCGGGCCTTTGCGACCTT
>JAYTQA010000358.1:0-8105 GCA_043746955.1 bacterium
ACCAAAATCTCGTCAATCTCGCGGCTGTAAAGGTCGCGGATCGAGCGTTTGATCAGGTTGCCTTCTTCATAGATGGCGGCGGGCGCGATGGATTTCAGGGTCAGTTCGCGGATCTGTTCCCACAGGCGCATCAGATATTCGTAGTCGCGGTTGATCTCCGGCTTGGTGCGCTTGGCCCCGGCGGTGCGGATGATCAGGCCGGCACCTTCCGGCACCTCCAGCTCGCCAGCGATTTCCTTCAGCTTCTTGCGGTCGGCCGCCACGGTGATCTTGCGGCTGATGCCGCCACCCCGGGCCGTGTTGGGCATAAGGACGCAATAACGGCCCGCCAACGACAGATAGGTGGTCAGTGCCGCGCCCTTGTTGCCGCGTTCTTCCTTGACAACCTGCACCAGCATGATCTGCCGGACCTTGACGACTTCCTGGATTTTATAGCGGCGCGCACGGGGTTTGCGCGGGGCGGAGATTTCTTCGCTGACGTCCTCTTCAGCGATGGATTCGATCTCGTCATCGGTATCGGCGGCATGGTCGATAGCGCGGAACAGGGCGTCGGTGTCGTCGGTATCCGGCACCGGGGCGTTGTCATGCGCGTGGTCGTGATCATGGTCGGTGACGTCGTGCGGATGGTCATCCGACGGCGGGGAAACCAGCGCCTCGGTCCCAGTTTCTTCATCCAGATCAATGACATCCATCGAGCCTATCGCGGCTGACTCCTGGACGGCATCATGGCTTTCAACCTTGGCAGGTTGCTGGCGCGGACGCGGTGCGGGCCGGCTGGACCGGCGGTTGTCTTCATCATCCTCGGCTCGGACAAAGGCGCGCTCTTCATCGAGCAGGGCTTTGCGGTCAGCGACCGGGATTTGATAGTAGTCGGGGTGGATTTCGGCAAAGGCCAAAAACCCATGCCGGTTGCCACCGTAGTCGACAAAGGCCGCCTGGAGCGAAGGTTCCACCCGGGTGATCTTGGCGAGGTAGATGTTTCCGGCAAGCTGGCGCTTGTTTACGGTTTCAAAGTCGAATTCTTCGACCTTGTTGCCGTCAACCACCACAACGCGGGTTTCCTCGGCGTGGGTGGCGTCGATGAGCATTTTCTTGGACATGTTGTTCCATAGCGCCCGACCCCCGTCGACCCACGTGGCGGCGAAGCGCTGGGTGGGGTGGCAGAGGAGGGGCGGCTTGTTCGGGCGATGTTTGCGCCATGAAAAAGCCGGACAAGGCCCGGTGGGCCGCCCTCGACTTTTACCAATGTCAGCGCGCGTGTCATCGCGGTTCTTTTCCGGGCCGCAACGGGCCCCAATGAAAACCCGGAAAATCAGGGACTTACCGGGCAACTCTCCGGTCTTGCGACCGATCCGACTGCCTGCCGTTTCGGCGCCGAAGTTGGGCGCCAGAGCGGGCGGACAGAGAATTCTTCCGCGACTGCATCGCGTGGGCTGACCCTAAGGGCAAAGCGCTGGCAATGACAATGGGTGATTTGCGCCGATGATTCCGCAGGGCCTTGCAAATTCAGGCGTCACCCGGCGCGCCCGCGATGGCTGTCGATCGCGTCAGACCCGGTGCCAAAAGCAGGTCAGCTGGTTTCACCTTTTGGGGCGGCCTTTAGCGTGTTCAGAACATGGACCCGGAGCGCCGAGGCCAGGCCCACATCGCCGCGTGCGGCATCAATAAGGGCGGCGAGATCGTTCAGAGACTTGCCGCTGGCGGCTGCAATCCGGCGAAACTCCTGCCAAAATTCGGCCTCAAGCGAAACCGAAGTACGGTGGCCGCGCAGTGTCAGGCTGTGCTTGACCGGGCGGGCAGGGCTGACGGTTACGGGCATGGGTCACGGGCCTGATCTGCTGTCCCGGCATGGTTGCGGGCAGATTTGGCCAGCATGTCAGAACCCTGCGCCCGAGGCCAGATCACCGATGGCGTAGGGCGCGCGCGTGTCAGGCAAAATTGGACAGCGGTTTTGTCGACCGACACGCGCAAAAACAAAGGGTTAGAGCTTGTCTTGCGCTTCTGGCATCGGCAGACAAACTTTAGGCGGCAGTCCCCAGGGTCAGATCATCACCGGCATCGGGGAGCGTTGGGGTTGCAACACGAAATGGCCCGCCACTTCTTTGGCTTTGTAACCGCGCAGCTTGACCTCCTCCAGAAACCGGTCGCGCACAATGTTGGCGTCGACATCGGCCACGCTGCGACGGATCGGACCGCCTTCGGCCACGGCGAGCGGCGAGAACAGTTGAAACAGCCACTGGTCCGGCGAATAGGCCGGGATGGCTGTGGCGGAGGTCGGGGCGAAGGCGCTGTGTGTGTGCATCATGGCCCAACACTGGCGCAGTTCGGTTAAGCCAAGGTTAAGCCGGGCCGTCCTCGGCAACCTTTTTTCCATCCAATGCAGCCTTTGCCCGCGCAATCTCAGCCGCCTCTCGAAGCTTCTGCCCCTTGGTTCGGCCAAATTTTGCAGCGTTTTCAATGCCTTTTGAATGCACGACTGCACGCATCGCCGCTTTCCGTTTGGCGCGAAGGTTCACGACCTCTGCCATCAGCCCTTTGGCCCCACCATGTCTTCTGGCCGGACGATTCGGTCGAAGGTTTCGCCGTCCACAAAGCCCAAGGCGATCGCCTCCTGCCGCAAAGTCGTGCCGTTCTTATGCGCGGTTTTGGCGACTTTGGTGGCATTGTCATAGCCGATGGTCGGGGCCAACGCGGTCACCAGCATCAGGCTTTCCTTCATCAGCTGGTCAATCCGCGCCACATTGGCCTTGGTGCCCACCACCATATTATCGGTGAAACTCGCCGAAGCGTCGCCCAGAAGTTGCATGGATTGCAAGACGTTATAGGCCATCATCGGGTTATAGACGTTGAGTTCGAAATGCCCTTGCGAGCCGGCAAACCCAACCGCCGCATCGTTGCCCATGACATGGGCGCAGACCATGGTCAAAGCCTCGGCCTGGGTGGGGTTGACTTTGCCCGGCATGATCGAACTGCCCGGCTCATTCTCCGGCAGGATCAATTCACCAAGACCCGAACGCGGGCCAGACCCCAGCAACCGCAGGTCGTTGGCGATCTTGAACAGGCTGGCGGCCACCGTCTTCAACGCGCCGGAGAACATCACCATTGCATCATGGGCGGCCAAGGCTTCAAACTTGTTGGGGGCGGTCACAAACGGTAGCGATGTGATTTCGGCAATCGCCGCCGCCACCCGGGTATCCCAGCCGACCTTGGTGTTCAGCCCGGTGCCGACCGCCGTGCCTCCCTGCGCCAGTTCGTAGATATCCGGCAGGCACATCTTTACCCGCGCGATGCCTTTTTCGACCTGCTTGGCATAGCCGGAGAATTCCTGCCCCAAGGTCAAAGGTGTCGCATCCTGCGTGTGGGTCCGGCCGATCTTGATGATGTCCTTGAATTCCAAGACCTTGGCTGCCAGCGCCCCCTGCAGTTTCACCAGCCCCGGCAGCAGCACATCCCGCGCCATCATCGCAATCGCCACATGCATCGCGGTCGGAAACGTGTCGTTCGAGGATTGCCCAAGGTTCACATGGTCATTCGGATGGACCGGTTTTTTGGAGCCCATTACCCCGCCCAGCATTTCAATTGCGCGGTTGGAAATCACTTCATTCGCGTTCATGTTCGATTGGGTGCCGGAGCCGGTTTGCCAGACGACCAGAGGAAAGTTGTCGTCAAACTTGCCGTCGATCACCTCTTGTGCTGCCGCTGCAATCGTCTGGCCGAGGCCCAGATCAATGTCACCTTGGGCGATATTCACCAAAGCGCAGGCCTTCTTGATCACCCCCAAAGCGCGGATGATCGCGACCGGCTGACGCTCCCACCCAATCGGGAAGTTGATGATCGAGCGTTGGGTCTGCGCGCCCCAGTATTTGTCGGCGGCAACCTCAAGCGGGCCAAAGCTGTCAGTTTCAACACGAATGGCGATCATGGCGCAGGCTCCCTTGTGTGCCACGCCGTTCTACCGACGCAAGGCAGAATTTTCAATCGGCATACCGCGTAAGACCCACGCCTCAGCCACGCCGGAACGTATGCACGCGGGCCGGCGGCAGGTTGAGCGCGACATAGGCCGTCTGCGCCCAAGTCAGGCCAAGACTTTCAATCTGGGCATTGTCCAACGCGGGTCGGGGGCCATAGGTGAACTGCACATAAATCCCGTCTGGCGCCAGAATATCAAACGCTGCGGCCACGATAGACTGCCGAAGAGTGATCGGCATCGACAGCAGCGGCAGACCGGACACCACCGCACCAGCACCTTTGGCCACCAGGTGTCGCGCAGTCTCGGCACCTGCCAGATGCACGGTCACGCCGGGGAAACGGCTGCGCAAATGCGCGACAAATTCCGGGTTCATCTCGAACAAGGTCAGATTATCCGGCGCCACCCCGGCGTTCAGAATGGCTTCGGTCAGCCGCCCGGTGCCGGGGCCAAATTCGACCACCTGGCCGGTCTTTGGCCCGACATCCTTGGCCATCGCCCGGGCGAGAAACCGCGAAGACGGTGCAATCGCGGAGATCTGCAAGGGCCGACTGATCAGCTGGCGAAAGAACAACAGGGTTTCGGTCATCCTCAGGACTTCCGGAATTTGTCGAGCCGGACAATCTGGGCATCCTGCGGCGGCGGATCGTCATCGGGGCCATCGTCGTCGTCTTCCTCGTCGTCAGCTTCGTCATGAGTCTCAAACCGCAGGCCAAACTCGACCGAGGGGTCAACAAAGGTCCGCATTGCGTCGAACGGAATCGTCATGTGCTCCGGGTTGTTGCCAAAGTTGAGCGTGATCGAAAAGCCGTCATCCGTCACCGCCAGGTCGTCAAACCAGTGCTGGATCACCACGGTCATCTCGCCCGGATAGCGGGCGCGCAGCCAATCGGCCATTTGGACCCCTTCAACCGTGGTGTCGAAAGTGATGAAGAAATGATGCTCGCCGGGCAAACCATTGGCCGCCACTTCGTTCAGAACCGTCTGGATCAGACCACGCATGGCTTTGTGCATCAGGTTGCCGTAGTCGATTGACTTTGCCATGCGAACTCCTGCGCTACTTGGGCGCCAGCATAGGCAGTTCGGGTCGGAAGGGAAGAGCAGGTCAGATCAATGACGCCGCAGCCGACGCAATTGCTGCAAGTGCGAGGACGAGCGGCAGCGACCAATGCCGCTGCAGCAGAAGGTAGGCTGCGGCAATCGCGAGGGTCGCAGGAAGTAGCCGCAGCGAACTGACCTGTGGCAGGATGGTGTGGAGTGCAAACCCATCGATGCGCCCGACATGCGCAAAAAACACATGGGCTGCGAACCAGAGCGACAGGTTGGCGATAACCCCCACCACCGCCGCCGTGATGAACCTCAGGGCACCCGACAGGCGGGGCGCTTTGGTCAGGCGGGCAATCCACGGACTTCCGGCGAAAATCCAGAGGAAACACGGGGTGAAGGTCATCCAAAGCGTGATGACCGCCGCGTAGATGCCGCCCAGCCAGCCGTCGCGCTGATAGGCCGCGACATAGCCGACAAACTCGGTCACCAAAATCAGCGGTCCCGGCGTGGTTTCCGCCAGACCCAACCCGTCCATCATCTGCGGTAGGGTCAGCCAGTGGTAATCCTGCACCACCGCCTGTGTCATCCACGCCAGCACCGCGTAGGCCCCGCCAAAGGTGACCACGGCCAGTTTCGAAAAGAACACCGCAATATCCGCATAAATTCCGGGACTAAGCCCGACCAGCGCCGCCAATGGCACCAGCCAGATCGCACCCCAGATCAGCACGGCCCAAAGGGTTTCGCCCCACGGATGGGGCGTATCTTGCGCCATGGTCTGGCCCTGCGTGGTCACGTAGCCATAAACTCCGGCCGCGATGATCACCGCCGGAAACGGCAGGCCGAACAGGAACAGTGCCGCGAAAGCCAGCCCCGCCGTCACCCAATGCGCCCGGCTTTTCAGCGCGCGTTTTGACACCCGCAATAATGCCTCGATCACCACCGCCACCACCGCCGCCTGCACGCCGGTGAACAGGGCCGCAACCAAAGGCAGTTGGCCAAAGGCCGCGTAAATCGCCGATAAAACCAGCACGACCGCCGCCCCCGGCAGCACGAACAACAGCCCTGCCAGCAACCCGCCCGGCACCCCGCGCAAGCGCCAGCCGATCCATGTCGCCAGTTGCATGGCCTCTGGCCCCGGCAACAACATGCAGAACGACAAAGCGGAGAGGTATTCCTGCTCGCTGACCCAGTTCCGCTCCTCGACCAGTTCCCGGTGCATCAGGGCGATTTGTGCCGCCGGTCCGCCGAACGACAACAGGCCAACCCGCCCGAAGGCTTTGAACAAGGTGCCCCAGTCGGTCTGCCGTTCGGTCGGTTTGTCGCTCGGCATCTTGGCTGCTGTTTCGATCATGCCGGCCGCCCCGCAGGCCAGTCGTGGCCTTCGTCAAACCCATCCCGCGCCCAACGGTACAGCGCGTCGTAAATGACCATGCCGGCCTCCAACTGCGCCAGGTCGTCGCGGAACTGCCGCGACAGGCCGACGGATATTGCCAACAATCCAGCGGCTTGCGGGGCAAGGCTGTGCCGGTCGGTATCGGCCGCGCGGATCACCAGGGCCATGCGGGCCAAGGGTTCAGAGTGCAAGCCGAACAGGTCGAGCATGGTGTCAAAGGTGCAATTCTCGCCGACATGGGAGTAGGCCACACCTTCGATGTCGTAGGGGACCGCGTTGAATTTGGCGGCAACCTCCGGCACGGCGGCGGGCGAGACATACAAGAACCGCGCCTCCGGGTTGACGAACCGGCGGATCAGCCACGGGCAGGCGATGCGGTCGACCTTCGGTCGATGGCGAGTGACCCACAGCGACTGGTCGCGCGCCTTGGCGTCGATCACCGGCAGTTTGGCGGCACGCCACGCAGCCCAGCCGCCCTCGACCACCTCGGCCCGGTGCCCCATGTTGCGCAGCAAGGCGGCAGCTCCTTGGGCAAATTTGCCGCCTTTATAGCAGGTGACGGCAATCGGGCGGCTGGAGTTTACGGGCAGCGCGGTCTCCGGGGTCAGGTGCGCGGCCACCCGGGCGCAAGGCATGAGAAACGGGTCGGCTTCACGGTCCTCCTGCGGGCGCACGTCAATGATGATCGGCGCATCAGGCGTGCCGATCAGGCGGGCAAGTTGGGTGACAGAGATTTCATCAGGGCCGGGCATGGTTGCATCCTTGGCTCGAGGGGTCTGGGGGATGCGGCACTTGAGCCAAAGCCTCGCGGGGCGGGCGCGGACCCCATAGCCCGTTTCTATGGCCAGCGGTGCGAGCGGTCAAATTGTAAACACAGGTTTTGACAGGATTTGTTTTGCTTGACGCTTTGGGTGAGTCGGTTGCAGTCTGCCATCATTAAATTTTTAACAAAGGAGATTTGGCATGGCCGGTTCACACCACGGCTTCGTACGCGGAGCAAACCTACCCCGCGAGTCGCGTTTGTTTGAGGGCCGTTTTGGCCGGATGTTCCGCTCACTTGCCGCCCTGGACCTCGATCCCGCCGACCCTGCTGTGCGCGATCTGGCTTTTTCGATGGCCCAACCGGAAGGAACTGTCGATCCTGACAACCCAACCGGTGGGACGAAGGCAGGTGAGGGAATTATGGCAGCCGTCGAACCGCTCGGCCCAACGGCGGAAACCGTCGCCGATGAGGAAGAAGGTGCGATACCGGCTGGCTATACCTACTTGGGTCAGTTCATCGACCATGATCTGACTTTTGATCCAGCTTCGTTTTTGGACCGGCAGAACGACCCCGAGGCACTGGTGGACTTTCGTACCCCACGCTTTGACCTTGACAGCGTTTACGGGCGCGGGCCGGCTGAACAGCCCTACATGTACGATCTGGTGAACAAAGAGTTCAAGGTGTTCCTGCTGGGCGATAAAATTGACGGGCCGATCGGCCACAATGACCCCGATGCGGTGGATCATCCGCGTGCCAGAGCCAACGCGATGGGTTTCCGCCGCGCGTTGATCGGTGACAAGCGCAACGATGAAAACACTATCGTCGCGCAGATGCACACCATATTCATGCGGTTTCACAATCACTATCGCCGGAAAAATCCGACCTTAAGCTTTGACGAAGTGCAGCGCGACGTCCGCTGGCATTATCAATGGGTT
>JAYTQA010000359.1:0-3042 GCA_043746955.1 bacterium
TCAACCTGCTGGTCGACGTGCTGTACGCTTGGATCGACCCGAAGATCAGGTATTAAGCCATGGCCCTGAGCACAATCGACATGGGGGCTTTGTCGGCGCGGCTGGCCACGCTGGACGAGGTCAGGGGGCGGTCGCTGTGGGCCGATGCGCGGCTGCGCTTTGTGCGCAACAAGGCGGCGGTGGCGGGGCTGGTGATGCTGGTGTTTTGCGTCAGCTTTGCGCTGTTTGGCCAGATGCTGTCGCCTTACACCTATGACTACACCGATTTCACCATCATGGGCCATGCGGCGGAGTTGGGGGCACCCAGCTGGGCCAAGGGCTACTATTTCGGCACCGATGATCTGGGGCGTGATCTGTTTGCGCGCACGGCGATGGGCACGGGCATATCGCTGATTGTCGGCGTGGTCAGCTCGGTCATCGCGGTGGTGGTTGGCACGTTATACGGTGCGGCATCGGGTTATGTCGGGGGCCGCACGGACGGCATCATGATGCGGATCGTCGATATTCTGATGGCAGTGCCGTTCATGTTCGTCATCATCCTGCTGCTGGTGATGTTCGGCAAATCCTTGACCGTGCTATATACCGGCATCGGGCTGCTGTCGTGGCTGGGCATGGCGCGGATCGTGCGCGGGCAGACCCTGTCGCTGAAGGGCCGTGAGTTCATTGAGGCGGCGCGTGCAACCGGCGTGCCGGGCTGGCGGATCGTGTTGCGCCATATTGTGCCGAACCTGTTGGGTCTGGTCGTGGTCTATGCGACGCTATTGATCCCGGATGTCATCCTGACCGAAAGCTTTATCTCGTTTCTGGGGCTGGGGGTGCAAGAGCCGCAAACTTCGCTGGGCGAGCTGATTTCGGAAGGGGCCAAGACAATCCGCTATGGCACGCTGTGGCAGTTGGGCTTTCCCTTGATGTTCTTCATTCTGACGATGTTCGGGTTTTACTTTGTTGGCGACGGTTTGCGCGACGCCCTTGATCCGAAGGACCGCTGAATGTTGAAGGTGCGGGATCTGGGCGTGTCGTTTGCGACGAATGACGGCACGGTGAATGCGGTGAATGGCGTCAGTTTCGATCTGGCGCGGGGCGAAACGCTGGGGATTGTCGGCGAAAGCGGGTCGGGCAAAAGCCAACTGGCCTTTGCCATTCTGGGGCTGCTGGCCAGGAATGGCACGGCGCGCGGGTCGGCGCAGTTCGACGGCACAGAGTTGATCGGCGCGCCGTTGGCGGTGCTGAACAAAATGCGGTCCAACCATATTGCTATGGTGTTTCAGGACCCGATGACTTCGCTGAACCCTTATATGCGGGTGTCGGACCAGATGGCGGAAGGGTTGATCCACCACAAGGGGATGACCAAACAGCAGGCCTTGGCGGAATGCGTGCGGATGCTGGATGCGGTGAAGATCCCGGACGCCAAGGGGCGGATCCGGCTCTATCCACATGAGTTTTCGGGAGGCATGCGCCAGCGGGTGATGATTGCGATGAGCCTGCTTTGCAAGCCGGACCTTTTGATCGCGGATGAGCCGACCACGGCGCTGGATGTGACGGTGCAGGCGCAGATCCTGCAATTGCTGCGCGATTTGCAACGCGATTTCGGGATGGCGACGATTTTGATCACGCATGATCTGGGAGTGATCGCAGGGTTCTGCCGCGAGGTGATCGTGATGTATGGCGGCAAGGTGATGGAACAGGCCCCGGTGGAGCCATTCTTCGCCAGCCCCAGCCACCCCTATTCGCGCGGCTTGTTGCACGCCTTGCCAAGGGTGGATCAGGAGGGTGGCGAGTTGAGTTCGATCCCGGGATCGCCGCCGAACATGACGCGGGCCCCCAAAGGCTGCCCGTTCGAGCCGCGCTGCGGATATGCGCAGGACGATTGCAAGCAGCGGCTGGCACCATTGACCGAATACAGGACCGGGCGCAAACGGGCGTGCAACCGGAGTGTGGAGGAGTTGGCATGACGGCGCTGATCGAGGCGCAGGATGTCGCAGTGACGTTTTTGTTGCGCCGTGAGGGTGACATGCCGTGGACGCGCCCGCGGGAATTGCGGGCGGTGAACGGGGTGGATTTCACCCTGGCCGCGGGCGAGACTTTGGGGATAGTGGGGGAATCCGGGTCGGGCAAATCGACGCTGGCGCGGGCGCTGATCCAGATGGTTCCGGCGACGGGGCGGGTGATCTGGCAGGGCAAGACGGATTTGCTCAGCCTGACGGCGAACGACATGCTGGCGTACCGTGCCGATATTCAGGTGGTGTTTCAGGATCCGCTGGCCAGCCTGAACCCGCGCATGACGGTCGGGCAGATCATCGCCGAGCCGTTGCGGACCCATCATCCGGGGCTGGGCCGGGCCGAAGTCAAGGCGCGGGTGCAGTTGATGATGGACCGGGTTGGGCTGTTGCCCAATCAGATCAACCGCTATCCGCATGAATTCTCTGGTGGGCAATGCCAGCGGATCGGCATCGCGCGGGCGTTGATTGTCGAGCCGAAGTTGCTGATCTGTGATGAGCCTGTGTCGGCGCTCGATGTGTCCATTCAGGCGCAGGTGATCAACCTGTTGGCGCGGTTGCAGCGCGAATTGGGACTGGCGATGATCTTCATCGCGCATGATCTGTCGGTGGTCAAACATATCGCCGACCGGGTGATGGTGATGTATCTGGGTCGGGTGATGGAGGATCAGCCGAAACGCCGGTTGTTCGCCGCCCCGCAGCATCCTTATACGCAGGCCTTGCTGTCGGCGGTGCCGATCCCGGATCCGGTGGCGGAGCGGGCCAAGGTGATGATCCCGCTGGAGGGCGATTTGCCGTCACCGATGGCACCGCCTTCGGGTTGTGTGTTCCGCACCCGGTGTTTCAAGGTGCAGCCGAAATGCGCCGTGGATGTGCCGCAGTTGATTGGGGGCGTGGCCTGTCATTTTCCGGGGCCGCTGCTGCAAAAGGTGGGTTAGGGGAATTTTCAAGCGCATGGTCGCTAGCGGCACGTATAACGGCGGGGCGATCCAGTATGCCGGCTACTCCGCCGACGTGACCTCCTTGATCAAGCCCGTGATGAATG
>JAYTQA010000360.1:0-3038 GCA_043746955.1 bacterium
GGTTCGCTGTATCTCGTCATCTTCATTCAAAATCTCCTCATGCATCTCGCCGAGAAAATTCTACCTCCGCAGCCGCTTACTTTCAGGGGGGATTACCCACCCACTTTCCCGCTCTGCTGTTCTCCCACTTTCCCGCTTTCCCACTTTCCCTGTCTCCCATTTTCCCACTCGCGAGCCCTTGCCTGACCCTGTCCCGCCTTCCGAAGCTCGATGACGGGACAGTTAGCCCCCATGGCTCGGCCAGTCCGCCCTACCAGATCGCAGACTTCTCCGGGGGAAACCGGGCAGGTGTAACACCTGTGCCACCGTCGGTCCCTTCTCAACCCCCGCCACGGCACCACCCGCACCTGTGGCACAGCCGGTCCCACCTCAACCCCGCCACGGCACCAGTCGCACGCGAGGCACAGCCGGTCCTTCCTCAAGCCCCGGCTACGGCACCAGCCGCACGTGAGGCACAGCCGGTCTTTCCTCAACCCCGGCACGGCAGAAGTTGCGCGCGAGGCACGGTCGATCCCACCTCAACCCCCGCCACGGCACCAGCCGCTCGCGAGGCACAGCCGGTACCACCTCAACACCCGCCATGGCACCAGTCGCTCGCGAGGCACAGCCGGCCCCGCCACGGCACCAGCCGCACCTGACGCACAACTGGCCCCCGCCAACCCGCCGCTACGGCCCGAGCAGCGCCCGCAACTCCGCCAGATGCGGCCCGAGGGTCACCACAAAGGCCCGAGCCTGCCCGCCCCGTCCGATCGCGGTTTCTCAAGGCGATACCAGCCAGGTGCCGCATGTCAGGCACAGTCGGCCCCACCTCAACCCCGCCACGGCACCACCCGCACCTGACGCACAACTGCCCCCGCCAACCCGCCGCTACGGCCCGAGCAGCGCCCGCAACTCCGCCAGATGCGGGCCGAGGGTCACCACAAAGGCCAGAGCCTGCCCCGCCCCGGTGCTCCGCGACGACACGGTTGCCACCAGAAGCGGTGCTACCTCTGGTGCCGCACGGAGGGTGACCGGTGCGCCGGACAGGCCGGACACCACCGCACAGGTCACCGCAGTTACACCGGCCTCGCTTTCAATCGCCGTGCAGCCTTCGCGGATGCTGGCCGCAGCGGCCCCGCCCCGCACATAGCCCACGATGTCGACCAAGCTGCCGACCGGGTCTGGCCACGGCGCTACCGCCAGCGGGGTGACCTCGTTGACCGGGGCATCAAGGTCCAGCAATGCCAGATCCTGCGACAACTTGGCCAAAGCCGTCGACCCCGCCGCGGTATAACCGGGCAGATAGACCGCGCGGCGGACCCCGCGGATCGCCGCCTGCCCACCGGCCCGCTGGCCCAGAACCAAGCGGAAAGTGGCAGGGTCGATGGGGTGGCCGCGCGTCCGGTCGTAAACGCAATGCGCCGCCGTGATCGCCTCATGGTCCGAGATCAGGACCGCAGAGCATTCGCGGTGCCCCGACACCTCCAGCGCGCCCACCGCCAGCCAGCGCAAGGTTTCTGCGGCCGTGACCGGACGCTCGCCTCCCTCCGCCGCCGAACCTTCTGCCGATCCGCCCCCGGTCGCCGAGCCCGCTGTCGCCACCCCGCCCGTCGCTTCGCTCCCGGAACGCAATCCCCCCGTCGCCACGCCCCCGGTCGCCACCCCTCCTGTCGCCACGCCCGCTGTCGCCACGCTGCCCAACGTCGCGCCCTCAGCCGCCACCGCCTCCGTCGCCATCCCCTCCGTAGCCATCCCCTCCGTCGCCTCGCCCCCCGCCGCCACGGCCCCCGTCATTGGGCCCCCTGTCGCCATACGTCCCGCCGCCACGCTCCCGGACATCGAGCCCTCCGTCGCCTCGCCGCCCTTCGCCACGCCCCCTGTCGCCATGCCCGCTGCCGCCACCCGGCCAGTCCCCACCGGCAGCCCCATCATCACCAACACCGCTACCAGCCTCAACCGCAGCCCGATCCGCAGACCCATCCCGGCCTCCTCATTACCAAGCGCCAGCTAGGGCGCGGCGGAACGCGCTGTCAATCTTGCGCCCGTCCTATCGCAGGCCCCCGCTGCCATTCGCCCGACCAGTCGTAGCCTCTCGCCGCCACGCCCGTTTCGCGGCCCCCCACCGCCGCCTTTCGCCCCGTCGCAGGCCGCCGCAGTCTTTCGCCCGACCTGTCGTAGCCTCTCGCCGCCACGCCCGTTTCGAGGCCCCCCCGGCGCCTTTGGCCCGACCCGCAGCCGTCCCCGGGTCTTGCGCCCGACCTGTCGCAGGCCAACCGCCGCCCCGCTCCGTCGCAGGCCCCATGCCGCCTTTCATCCGATCCGCAGCCATCCCGATCGCTTTGGCCCGACCCGCAGCCCTCCTGATCTCGTTGGCCCCACCCGCAGCCCCCTGATCCCTTTGCGCCCCGACCCCGCCCTTGGCCCGCACTCGCCGATAGCGCCACCGCGCCGCCGTGAAACCGCCCTGCCGGTGCCACGATTTTCGCTAAACTGCAGGCCATGCCAGTTTGCGGATGAGCCCATGTCCCGTCGTAGCCGTGAGAGTGAAATTCCGCCCGGCCGCACGCCGATTTGGGCGGCCGGCAGCCAGCAACCGAAATTTGATCTGCGCGCCTGGGGATTTGTGGCCCAGGCCGTGAGCCGGCGCTGGCTCGACCCAAGGCTGGACCGGATGGCTGCGGCATTGGCATCCGGCGGCGGTCAGGTCGCCTCTGGCCGGTTTCGGGTCAACGTCGCCTGGCTCGGCCGCGCCAGCCGCTGGGTCCCGGCCTGTGGCAGCGTCGGCAAATTCATCGCGGCCAGCGGTGCCCGGGTGTCGGAGGCGCGCGCGATCTTGCAGCCCCGTCTGCCGGCCCCCGAGCCCATCGCCTATCCCAACCTGATCCGGCCCCAGTTAACCCGGCCCGATTCAGGCCAGCCCGAGCCGATGCGTCCAGAACTGACCCGTCCCGCCCTAACCCGTCCATGCCCGACCGGCCCCGACCTGACCCGTCCCGACCTGACCCGTCCCGCCCCGGTCCAGCCAACACTGGCCCAACCAGCCTCGGCCCAACCACCCC
>JAYTQA010000361.1:0-3029 GCA_043746955.1 bacterium
AAACCGCATGACCGAACATTTTACCGAGCCCTGTACCGAGCGCTTCACCGGCAGCTTCACCCAGCAGGAGCCGATCCCGGAGGCGGGGATCGAAGCGGCCGTGGCCGTGCTGCGCCATGGCCGGTTGCACCGGTATAACACCGCACCCGGCGAGGTCGCGGAAACCGCGCTGCTGGAGCAGGAATTTGCGGCGCTGAGCGGGGCGAAATACTGCCTCGCGGTTGCCTCCGGTGGCTATGCGATGGGCTGCGCCTTGCGGGCTTTGCAGGTGCGGGCAAGTGAGCCGGTCTTGACCAACGCCTTCACCCTGGCCCCGGTGCCGGGGGCGATTGCGGCGGTGGGGGCGAGCCCGGTGTTTGTGGAAACCACCGAAGGATTGGCGATCGACTTTGGCGACCTTGAGGCCAAGGCTGCGGCCAGTGGCGCGCGGCTGTTGCTGCTGAGCCATATGCGCGGACATATCTGCGATATGTCTGACCTTATGGCTTTGTGTGACCGGCTGGGCGTCACGGTGATCGAGGATTGCGCCCATACGATGGGGGGTGGCTGGGGTGGTGTCGCTTCCGGGCGGCATGGCAAAATCGCCTGCTATTCGATGCAGACCTACAAGCATTTGAACGCGGGCGAAGGCGGGTTTCTGACCAGCGACGACGCCGACCTGATGGCAAGGGCCATACTGCTGTCAGGCAGTTACATGTTATATGCCAAACACTTGGCCGCCCCGCCGCTTTCGGCATTCGAGGCGGTGCGCAGGGTAACCCCCAACGTTTCGGGCCGGATGGACAATCTGCGCGCCGCAATCCTGCGGCCCCAATTGCCGCTGCTGGTAACCCGGGTGGCCCGGTGGGCTGAGCTTTATCGCCAGCTGGAGGCGGGTTTGGTAGCGACTCCGGGGTTGGTGCTGGTGGCGCGCGGGCCGCAGGAAAGCTTTGTCGGATCGTCGTTCCAGTTTCGTCTGCCCGACTGGTCGCCCGCGCGGATCGGCCAATTCCTGACCCGCACTTTGGCACGGGGCGTGGAGTTGAAATGGTTCGGTGCGGCCGAGCCTGCGGCCTTCACCTCGCGCTATGACCACTGGGGCTATGCGAGCCCGCAAAGCCTGCCGCAAACCGACCGGATTCTGGCCGGGCTGATCGATCTGCGCTTGCCGTTGACCTTCACGCCGGAGGATTGCGACCTGATCGCGCGGATCATCCGGGCGGAAGTGCTGGTGGTAGGCGAGGGGCCGGAACCGGCGGCGGTCGCGCTGCCGGTCATCCAATGAGGCGCTCGGCGGACCCGGCTGGGGGAGTTTCACACCCCCCCCAGACCCCCCGGTGGGATATTTTTGGACAGAAAAAAAGGTTTAAAGCGCGTCTCCGAACAGTGTGGCGCGGTTTTTGGAAAAAAATGCGCGGGAAAACAACGAGGTAAAGCGGTTGTTTGATTCTTGTCAAACCCAAACCGCTTTAGTCGCGTTTGAATTGTTTGGCGAGTTTCAGGCCCTGGCCCTGGTAATTGGAAGCGATGCCCATGCCGTAGAGCGTGTCGGGGCGCGCCGACATCCGTTCATAGACCAGGCGGCCGACGACCTGGCCATGTTCCAAAACGAACGGGGCTTCGTGGCAGCGAACCTCCAGGACGCCGCGGCTTCCGGCACCGCCGGCGCGCGCGTAGCCGAAACCGGGGTCGAAGAAACCGGCGTAATGCACCCGGAATTCGCCGACCATCGCGAGATAGGGCGCCATCTCGGCGGCGTAGTCGGGTGGTATCGTGACCGCCTCGCGGCTGACCAGAATGTAGAACGCGCCGGGGTCGAGGATGATCTGGCCGTGGCTGGCCCGGATCTCCTCCCAGAAATCGCGGGCCGGGTAATGGCCGATCCGGTCAAGGTCGACGACCCCGGTATGCGGTTTGGCGCGGTAGCCGACCAGATCACCGGTGGTGGGCCGCAGGTCGACCGAAAAGCCCAAGCCTTCGGAAATCATCGGGGTGCCGGAGACGAGCGGTTCCACCGCGTGCAGGGCGCGCAGGTCGGCATCGCTTAAAATGGCAGCACCGAAGCGAAACCGGATTTGGTTCAGGCGCTGGCCGGGGCGGACCAGCACCGAGAAGCTGCGCGGGCAGACCTCGGCATATAACGGCCCGTGGTAGCCGTCGGGGATCCGGTCAAACTCGGTGCCGCCATCGGTGATCGTGCGGGTGAGCAGGTCGAGGCGTCCGGTCGAGGATTTGGCATTGGCGGCGGCGGAGAGGCCGGGCGGCAGCGCCAGATGTTCGATCAGCGGGATGACATAGACGCAGCCTTTCTCCAGCACGGCGCCGTGGCTCAGGTCGACCTCGTGCATGGTGAATTCGGCCAGCCGGTCGGCGACCGTGCGGCCAGCGCCTGCGAGGAACGACGCGCGGACCCGGTAGGCTTTCGGCCCAAGGCGCAGATCGAGGCTGGCGGGTTGAACCTGACCGGGGTCGATGCCAAGTGCCGCGCGGATCGCACCGGCGGTGATCAAGGCCCGCAGGTGCTGGCCGGGCAGGACGCCGGGCCGGACGCTGGATGGGACCGGCGGCCTGGTATTGGGCAGGACGCTGGATAGGACCGGCGGCCTGGTATTGGGCAGGACGTTGGGCGGGACGTTGGGCCGATCACCGGGCGGGAGGTTGGGCAGGTCATTGGGCAGGACGTTGGGCCGATCACCGGGCGGGAGGTTGGGCTGGTCACCGGGCAGGATCATTCAGGGCCCTTTCTCCGCCAGACGTTTCGGATCAAGTCTTTGGCGCAAGCCTCGGATTACCAACCGAAAAACGCCCGCAAGGCCAGGCACTTGCGAGCGGTTTTTATGATGGTCGGGCCGGAGAGATTTGAACTCTCGACCTCCCGCCCCCCAGACGGACGCGCTAACCAGGCTGCGCTACGACCCGACGATCGTAGCGCTTCATAACGGGTTTCCGGGCCGGGGCAAGCGGGAAAATACCGGCGCGGATCGGGGTGAGGGTGGCGGGCTTGAGGGTGGCGGGTTGATCGTGGCGGGCTGCGGGCTGCGGGTGGCGGG
>JAYTQA010000362.1:0-8041 GCA_043746955.1 bacterium
CTGGTCCAATCGCCTTGCGCATATTCGCAGCCGCCGCGCCGGAAATAGGCCGGCCAATCGCCCGCCTCCGGCTTGGTGATCAGGGCAATCGCCTGCCCATAGACGCCAATCGCCAGATCGCAGTGGTCCTGCCGCCGCAAGGCGTCGCCGTAAGCCATCAGCACGCCCGAATCCTTGGGTTTATGCGCGGCAAGCGTCTTGAGCAAAGCCACCGCATCGTCCAGCTTGCCCATCGCCATCGACGCATTCGCCTGGCCGACCACGGCTGCGACATAGGCCGCATCCCCCTCCGGCACCCGTGCATAGGATGCGACCGCCAGATCGTATTGCTTGAGCTTGTCGAGCACCCGCGCCGTCATCAACTGCGCTTCGACATGATCGGGCCGCAGGGCCACGGCGATCCGGGTGTTGAGCAGGGTGAATGTGTCATCCGCCTGATCAGCCAGCACGGTGGCGAGGGTGAAGAACGCCTCCGCCATGCCGTCCTGCGGAGTGCGCGCCACATCAAACGGGATCGGCTGACCTGCCGCCGCTTTGGCCCGCAGCGCAGTCAGGCCTTCGTCCAGGTTCGGGCCATAAACCTTGTCGATCAGCGCCACCGCATCAGGCCCGCGTTCAATCTGGCTGAGGATTTCGACCTGCGCCAACACGCCGCGCCTGAGGCCGTTGATC
This sequence comes from bacterium, assembly GCA_043746955.1. Lineage (GTDB taxonomy): Bacteria > Pseudomonadota > Alphaproteobacteria > Rhodobacterales > Rhodobacteraceae > Stagnihabitans. The sequence continues at coordinate 673 of JAYTQA010000362.1, forward strand.
GCCGCGGCCTTGGGGTCGGACAAAAGCTTCTCGGCACCCTCATAATCGCCGGTCTGTGCCAGCGCCAAAGCCTTGTGATAAAGGCCAAACGCCTCCATCCCCGGTGTGGCGATGATCTTGTCAAATGCGGCGGTAGCGTCCGACATCTTGCCGGTGCCCACCTCAGCCCAGGCTGTAACCAGCCCGTCCATCAGCGCGCCGATCGTCGCCCCATCAGCCTGATCCTTGAGGATCGCGCCAAAATCGCCCCGGCCCGCATTATCCGCCAGAAGCGTCATCGCGGCGATCTGGCTTTTCGATCCGGTGGCTGAAAGTTGCCGTGCCAGTTTGGCCGCCGCCGCCAGATCGCCCAATGCCAGACGGGTGGTGACCGCCCCTTCCAGCAATTGCGAATTCTGCGGGTCGACCTGCAGCGCCACGTCGAACCAACGGGCCGCCTCGGCAAAATCATGCACCGTAGTCGCCTGCCGTGCGGCAAGGTAAGCCCCTGCGGTATCGGGCAAATCTGCCGCAGCAGGATTGGTTGCGGGCGCAGGCGTGGCAGTGGTTCCGGCCAACGCCGGACCGATGGAAAGCCCCCCCAAAAGCCCAACAGCAAGGATCAGCGCAAAGCTATGAGTCAAACGCGGCATACGGGGGCTCCTACAACGGTGGCGCTACGCTAAAGGCACAAGGGCCGAAGGGCAATGCGGCCCGGCACCCATGACATCCGCCCGCCTATGACGATTGAGTGAGGCGGCGCTTACATATTCGGATAGTTCGGGCCGCCGCCACCTTGGGGCGTCGTCCAGGTGATGTTCTGGCTCGGGTCTTTGATGTCGCAGGTTTTGCAGTGGACGCAGTTCTGGAAGTTGATCTGAAAGCGCGGGTCTTTGCCGGCCTCGTGGATCACCTCGTAAACCCCTGCCGGGCAATAGCGCTGTGCGGGTTCGTCATAATCGGGCAGGTTGATCCGGATCGGGATCGTAGGATCGGTCAGTTTCAGATGGGCTGGCTGGTCGGCATCGTGGTTGGTGGCCGAATAGGCGAGGTTGGTCAGCCGGTCAAACGACAAAACGCCATCCGGCTTGGGGTAGTCGATCGGCTTGAACTTGATGGCCAAGCCAGTCGCCGCAGCATCGGTCTTGCGGTGACGCATCGTGCCAAAGGCGGTCAGACCAATTGTGTTGAGCCACATGTCCAGACCACCGCCCAGCAAGGACGCCATCAGCCCGTAATTCGACCACAACGGCTTGACGTTGCGCACCTTTTTCAGGTCGCGGCCAATCGCCCCACCCCGCACCTCGACCTCGTAAGCCGTCAGTTCATCGCCCCGACGCCCGGCGGTGATGCCAGCATAGGCAGCCTCCGCCGCTGCCTTGCCCGACAGCATGGCGTTGTGGTTGCCCTTGATGCGGGGCACGTTCACCAACCCAGCCGAGCAGCCGAGCAAGGCCACACCCGGCGCCACCATTTTCGGGATCGACTGCCAGCCACCCTCGCTGATCGCCCGCGCGCCGTAAGCCACACGCTTGCCGCCCTTCAGCAGGTCCGCCACCATCGGATGATGCTTGAAGCGCTGGAATTCCATATAGGGGTTAAGGTAGGGGTTTTCGTAGTTCAAATGAACCACCAGGCCCAGGTAAACCTGATTGTTCTCAAGGTGATAGATAAAACTGCCACCCCCGGCGTTGCTGCCCAACGGCCAGCCCATCGTATGGGTCACCCGGCCCGGGTGATGCTTGGCCGGATCAATCGTCCAAATCTCCTTCATCCCCAACCCGTATTTCTGGGGCGATTTGCCAGCCTGCAGGTCGTATTTGGCGATGACTTCCTTGGCCAAAGACCCCCGCACGCCTTCTGACAGGAACACGTATTTCCCCGCCAGCACCATGCCGGGTTCGTAGGACGGGCCGGGCGTTCCGTCTGGGTTCTTGCCAAATTCGCCCGCCACCACGCCGCGCACTTCACCATTGGTCCCGTACACCAGTTCCGAACACGACATGCCGGGGAAAATCTCGACCCCCAAAGCCTCGGCTTGGCTCGCCATCCAGCGGCAGACATTGGCCATCGAGACGATGTAATTGCCGTGGTTGTTCATCAGGGGCGGCATCGGCCAGTTCGGAACGCGCATCTGGCCTGCAGCGCCGAGGATATAGAAATTATCCTCCACCACCGGCACCGAAACCGGTGCCCCGCGTTCTTTCCAATCCGGGATCAGCGCGTTCAAACCGACAGGGTCGAGCACCGCACCCGATAAGATATGCGCGCCGACCTCCGAGCCTTTTTCCAGCACAACCACCGTCAGGTTGGCATCCAGCTGCTTGAGCCGGATCGCCGCCGACAGGCCCGCCGGGCCGGCACCGACGATGACCACATCATATTCCATCTCTTCCCGCACGATGTCCTGCGCCATCTGATCATCCCTTCCCACCGCTTCGCCCGTCCTTGCCCGATGCCGCCCACAGGGTCAACGCCAGGCGAAACGAAACCCTGATTCCTCACAAGTGAACCGCAACAATCTATCGCACCGGCGACGAACCGCCGTTTATTCGCGCCGTCCCCCTTGCAATCCATGACACTTAGGGCTTTCTAGGCGACTTATCCAAGGTCATGGTCCGAAAAGGTCCGTGACCTTGTTGTTTGGGCAAGCGGGGTTCTTGACGTGAGTGGCACTATGGAAAAGATTCCGTTGACGCGCGCAGGCTTCACCCTGCTGGACGACGAGTTGAAACAGCTAAAGTCGGTGGAACGCCCCGCCGTGATCCGCGCCATTGCGGAAGCACGCGAGCATGGCGATCTGTCGGAAAACGCCGAATACCACGCCGCCCGCGAAAAGCAGAGCTTCATTGAGGGCCGGGTCAAGGAACTGGAAGCGGTGCTGAGCCGGGCCGAGGTGATCGACCCCTCCAAATTCACCGGTTCGGTCAAGTTCGGTGCTATGGTCAAACTCGCCGACGACGACACCGGTGAACAGAAATCCTTCCAGATTGTCGGCGAGGTCGAGGCCGATCTGGAACGCGGCCTCCTGAACATCCGCTCGCCCCTCGCGCGCGCGCTGATTGGCAAGGACGCGGGCGACAGCGTCGAGGTCAAAACCCCCGGCGGCCAGAAAAGCTATGAAATCCTGAGCGTCCGCTTCGTGTAAACGGGCGCGGCGGGGGCAGCTATGCCAGTAAATCCAAGCGAAGTGCCCGACCTGACCCGCCTGCCCAATCGCCGCTCGCATGGGGTGGCGATTTACGCTGTGGCGGGCCTGTTCAGCCTGCTGTGGCTGGCGGGGGTAGGCCTTTATGTCTGGGCCGGGCTAAGCCCGTCTGGCCTGGCAGGCAAGGTCATGACCGGGCTGGTGGTGGCGCTGCCGCTTGGACTTGCGTGGTTCACGGCCACCAGCCTCACCGCGATCAGCGCATTGCGCGACGAGGCGCGGCAACTGCAAGGCGCACTGGATTCGATGCGGGTCAATTATAGCTCGGCCAAGCAACAGGCACAGGCAGCAGCCGGAATGCGGCCCCCCGAACGGCGGGAGGAGGCTTTTGGGCACGCCGATACGCCGATGGCCTTCGCCTCGCGCCGCGACGGCAGCCTGACCGTGCCGTCTGCCGACCGCAAAGCCGTGCATCTGGCCCCTCGGCCCGCAGCCTTAACCGAGGAGCAGCCGGGCCTTGCGCTTGGCACCCCGGCAGATGACCCGCATGCGCCGCTGGAGATGGCTGATTTTACCCGCGCCATCCATTTCCCGGAAAGCCCGCAGGACACCGAGGGCTTTCGCGCCCTGCGGCTGGCACTGGCGGACCGCACCACCGCCAAACTGATCCGGGCTGCCCAAGATGTGCTGACCCTTTTGGCGCAGGACGGCATTTATATGGACGATCTGTCGCCCGACCGCGCCCGCCCCGAGTTGTGGCGCAAGTTTGCCGCAGGCGAGCGGGGCCGCGCCATCGCAGGCCTTGGCGGCATCCGCGACCGCTCGTGTCTTGCGCTGACCGCATCCCGGATGCGCGAGGACGCGGTGTTTCGCGACGCCGCGCACCACTTTTTGCGCAGCTTTGACAAGGCGCTGGCGGCGATGGAACCCAAGGCCACCGATACCGAACTGAGCACCCTGTCCGACACCCGCACCGCACGCGCCTTCATGCTGTTTGGCCGGGTGACCGGGACGTTTGATTGAGGCTTGGGGGCTTGGGGGCTGCGGCAGCAAGCGTCAGACGGGGACGCGTCCGGCATCGTCTGACCCAGCCGCACGATCCGATGCGCCCTAAACCACCAATCGTTAAGGCAGCAGAAGTGTCATCGGCTGCAGAACCGTTGGTCTCGGGCCACCAGGGCGCAACCGGCATCATATCGGCATCATTCGGGGCGCTGATCAAGCGACAACACCGCCGGGCAGCCTCACCCTGCCAACGGCGTCTCGTGCGGCTCCAACCGGGGGGCGCTGGCGGCCACCGCGCGGCGATAGAGGTGCCAACTGGCATGGCCAAGAACCGGCAGCACGAAGATCAGCCCGACGAACAAGGTGACGACACCGAACCCAAGCCCCAGCACCACAACCGCACCCCAGGCAGCGGCTGCAACCGGATCGCGCCGCGCAATAGTGACCGAGGTGACCACCGCCCTGACGACGCCGACATGCCGGTCCACCAGCAGCGGGAATGAGACCAGGCTCATCGCAAGAACCGCACAGGCAAAGACGAAGCCTGCCGCACACCCTGAAATCAGCAGCACCCAGCCTGCCGTTGTCGTGAAGATGTCGCGCAGGAAAGCCAAAGCCGACACCGGCAGGGCGGGGCCGAGCGTCAAATTGTAGATCTCATAGGCGGTGACCAGCCAGATAAGGAAGATCGCGAACAGATAAACCCCCAGCGTCAGGATCGGGAACAGCGACGGCGATCCGATAATCCCAAAAGCATCGCCCCATGTCGCAGCCAACCCCAGTTCGCGCCGCCGACTCATTTCGTAAAGTCCGATGGCGGCGACCGGCCCCAACAGGGCAAAGCCCGAGACCAGCGGAAAGAGCATCGGCAGCATCCCGCGGTTCAGCGCTAGTCCCACCAGCACCAGGCCGATGATCGGATAGACCACCACCATGAACATCACGTCGGTCCGCAGGGCGAAGAAATCATCCAGCCCCTTTTTCAGGGCGACGCGCAGATCGGCAAGCTGCAAGCCGGTGATGACGATCGGTGCTGTGTCCGCGCCGACGATTTCCGCCGTACCGTCGCCAACCCGGCGAAAGCCGGAACTGACCAGATTTGCGGCCCATGTCAGCGGATTGCCAATTGTCTCAACCATCGCGCTTCCTCCACCGATTTCAAGGCTCCCGCGCGGCGGCGGGGTAGGTCCAAGGCCAACAACCTGCAGCAACATCGGCATAGTCTAGCATGAAATCCGCCGTCAGTCCTAACCTGCGTGCAGGGTCACGCAGGCGTGCAAACGCGGGCTTTGGTTGTGGCAAGCGGCGTCAGCTGCGATCCTAGCGAGCGCTAGATCGGCGGGCATCTCGGCCAACAGGGGCGCTTGCCCACCCGGCTGCCCGGAATATCGGGCTCCCAGAGTGCCAGCTTCTCCACAGCGAGGCCGCGATTTCGGGGCAATTCGGCACAAAGTCCGATTGCCGGGAAGAAGATTTGGCTGCGCGCCCGGGGTCTCATACCCCCAGACCCATGTGGAGTATTTTCGCCCGGATGAAGCAGGAAGATCAGTTGACCCGGCTGACCACATAGTCGGCGAGGTCTGACAGAGTCTGGCGCAATGGGTGGTTGGGCAACGCGGTCAAGGCGGCGCGGGCTTTGGCTGCCCAGCCGAAAGCCTCGGCGCGGGCGGAGTCCATCGCACCGGTTTTGGCGAACAGGCTCTTGGCGTGGTCCAGGTCGCCGTCCACCTGCTGGCCCTTTTCGATCACCCGGGTCCAGAAGGCGCGATCCTCGGGCGAGGCCGCAGCCAGCGCGCGGATCACCGGCAGCGTCACCTTGCGTTCGCGGAAATCATCGCCGGTGTTCTTGCCGATCACCGCAGCGGCGCCGCCGTAATCCAGCAGGTCATCGGCGATCTGAAAGGCGATCCCCAAAGCGTCGCCATAATCGAACAGCGCGCGGATTTGCGCTTCGGGGGCACCGGCGATCACACCGCCAACCTCGGTCGCGGCGGCAAAGAGAGCGGCGGTTTTGCCTCGCACCACTTGCAGGTAAATGGCGTGGTCGGTGTTCAGGTCCTGGGCGGCGGTCAGTTGCAACACCTCGCCCTCGGCAATCGTGGCCGAGGCGTTGGCGAGGATATCCATCACCCGGAGCGTACCGGTTTCGACCATCAACTGAAAGCTGCGGGCGAACAGATAGTCGCCGACCAGCACCGAGGATTTGTTGTCCCAGAGCAGGTTCGCGGTCGGCCGGCCCCGCCGCTGGCCGCTTTCATCGACCACATCGTCATGCAGCAAGGTGGCGGTGTGGATGAATTCCACGGTGGCTGCCAGCTTGATATGATGGTCGCCCCGGTAGCCGCAGATGTGGGCTGCGGCCAGCGTCAGCATTGGCCGCAACCGTTTGCCGCCCGCCTCGACCAGATGCGCGGTCACTTCCGGGATGCGCGGCGCATGGCGGCTGGCCATCCGGTCGCGTATCAGCAGATTAACCGCCGCCATGTCCTCGGCCAGCGCGTCGGCCAGCGCGTCCTGCGGCTTCAGATCAGCCGATTTCTCCACCACGTTCATCCTGTCCCCAACCGTCTCGACACCGGGCGCGAGGCGCCTTAAGTCTGGCCCATGCGCCTGTTACTTCGCACCACTGACCCGACCCTGATCGCTTTCGCCCAAGCTCTGCTGTCGGGCGAGCATATAGCGGCGTTTGAAATGGACGTCCACATGAGCGTCCTGGAAGGCTCCAGCTTTCTGCTGCCACGCCGGTTGATGGTGGCCGACCGTGACCATTTCATCGCAAGGGCGGTGCTGCGCGACAACGACTTCCCCCGCGATTGCCTGCCGGAATGACCGCCGATTTGACGCCTGATCTCTCGCCCGGTTTAACCCGTGACGCCTTTCTGTGCGGTCGCCTGCATCTGTGGCAACCCCAAAAGGGCTACCGGGCCGCCACCGATGCCGTGTTGTTGGCCGCAGCTTGCCCGGCACAGGCTGGCCAACGGGTGCTGGATTTGGGCTGCGGGGTCGGGGCTGCGTCATTGTGTTTGGCCGCACGGGTGCCCGGTCTGGCGCTTTGGGGGCTGGAGGTGCAGGACGGCTACGCTGATCTGGCCCGCCGCAATGCGGTTGAAAACGGTGTGATGATTGAGGTGGTGACCGGCGATCTGACCGAAATGCCCGCCGCATTGCGCATCGGGTTTGACCAGGTCATAGCCAACCCGCCGTGGTATCCGCGCGGCGGAACCGCGTCGCCTACAG
>JAYTQA010000363.1:0-3017 GCA_043746955.1 bacterium
TCTTGTCGCCAAGGTCAAAGCCCAAATCCTTGCAGAAGGCCGCGACGTGCTTGTCCAGCGCCTTCTCCAGATCGGCAAAGATCGGAAAGCGCCACGGCAGGTCGTTCAACGAGGCGTAGCTGGTATAGCCGGGATAGCCGTTCTTGTCGCACCACTTCTGGCCGGCCTCGTCATCCTCGGCAATCGCTTCGCACGAGGCTTTCAGCTCGGCATAGTCGACCTTTTTCTTGCCCAATTCGGACAGGTGGGCGCGGTAGAGGCGGGTGACGAAAAGTGAGGATATTTCGGGCATGAAAGCCTCCTGAGATGAAAAAGCCCCCACCGTTTCCGGCGGGGGCAATATGGTGTTCGGGGCGTACCCCGACTTCTACCAATCTTCGCGGACGACCACGCGGGTCAGGACCGACAGTTTCATCGCACCAAGGCGCAGAGCCTCACGGGCAATTTCGTCGGACACGCCGTCGATTTCGAACATGATCCGGCCCGGCTTCACTTTGGCCGCCCAATAATCAACGGCACCCTTGCCTTTACCCATCCGAACTTCGACCGGCTTGGCCGAAACCGGCACGTCCGGGAAAATCCGGATCCAGACCCGGCCCTGACGCTTCATGTGGCGGGTGATAGCACGGCGGGCCGCTTCGATCTGACGCGCCGTCACACGTTCAGGCTCGGTCGACTTCAGACCGTACGAGCCGAAGTTGAGCATATAGCCGCCCTTCGCCTCGCCGTGGATGCGGCCCTTGTGCTGTTTGCGAAACTTGGTGCGCTTAGGTTGCAGCATTATTTTTCTCCCTTACGCGCGTTCGCGGCGAGGTTGGCGCGGTGCAGCACCTTCCTGCGATTCAGCCTGGCGGCGGTCATGGGCCTGCGGATCATGCTCCAGAATCTCGCCTTTGAAGATCCAGACCTTGACGCCGATGATGCCATAAGCCGTCATCGCTTCGGACAAAGCATAGTCGATGTCGGCCCGCAGCGTGTGCAACGGCACCCGGCCTTCGCGGTACCATTCGGTCCGCGCGATTTCAGCACCGCCAAGGCGGCCCGACACGTTGACCCGGATGCCCAAAGCGCCGATCCGCATTGCGTTCTGCACGGCGCGCTTCATGGCACGACGGAAGGATACCCGGCGTTCCATCTGCTGGGCGATCGACTCGGCCACCAGCTGAGCGTCCAGTTCCGGCTTGCGGACTTCGACGATGTTCAGGTGCAGTTCGGACTTGGTGAACACCGCCAGTTTCTTGCGCAGCGTCTCGATATCCGCGCCTTTTTTGCCGATGATCACGCCCGGACGGGCGGTATAAATCGTCACACGGCACTTTTTGTGGGGACGTTCGATGATCACCTTGGAGATGCCGGCCGCCTTGCACTCTTCATGCACGAAAGCGCGCATCTTGAGATCTTCCAGCAGCAGGTTGCCGTAGTCTTTCGACTCGGCAAACCAGCGGCTGTCCCAGGTGCGGTTGACCTGCAGGCGCATCCCGATCGGATTGACTTTCTGACCCATTATGCCGTCTCCCCGGTTTGGCGGACCTTGATCGTGATTTCACTGAACGGCTTCATGATCTTGCCGAACCGGCCCCGTGCCCGCGGACGGCCACGCTTCATCACGAGGTTCTTGCCAACCCAGGCTTCGGCGACAACCAGGCTGTCAACGTCGAGGTTGTGGTTGTTTTCCGCATTGGCGATGGCCGATTGCAGAACCTTTTTCACTTCGCCCGCGATCCGGCGCTTGGAGAAGGTGAGGTCGGCCAGAGCCTTGTCGACCTTCTTGCCGCGGATCAGCCCCGCAACCAGGTTCAGCTTCTGGTCCGACGTGCGCAACATGCGGCAGACAGCCATTGCTTCATTCTCCGCCACGCGGCGCGGATTCTTTTCCTTACCCATGGCTTACTTCCTCTTGGCTTTCTTGTCGGCGGCGTGACCGTAATAGGTCCGGGTCGGCGAATATTCACCGAACTTCTGGCCGATCATCTCTTCGGTCACGTTGACCGGGATGTGCTTCCTGCCGTTGTAGACGCCAAACGTCAGGCCAACAAACTGCGGCAGAATGGTGGAACGGCGCGACCAGATCTTGATCACTTCGTTTTTGCCCGACGCGCGCGAGGTTTCTGCCTTCTTCAGCAGGTAACCGTCGACGAACGGGCCTTTCCAGATAGAACGTGCCATGGATCAGCGCCCTTTCTTCGCGTGACGCGAACGGACAATAAGCTTGTCCGAGTGCTTGGACTTGCGGGTTTTGTTCCCCTTGGTGCCTTTGCCCCACGGGGTCACCGGGTGGCGGCCCCCAGAGGTGCGACCTTCACCACCACCATGCGGGTGATCGATCGGGTTCATGGCCACGCCGCGAACCGTCGGACGAATGCCCTTATTGCGCATACGACCGGCTTTGCCGAAGTTCTGGTTGGAGTTGTCGGGGTTGGACACGGCACCGATGGTGGCCATGCATTCCTGACGGACCATCCGCAGTTCGCCCGAGGACAACCGGATTTGCGCGTAGCCGCCGTCACGGCCAACAAACTGGGCGTAGGTGCCGGCAGCGCGGGCCAGTTGGCCGCCCTTGCCTTGCTTCAGCTCCACATTGTGGACGATGGCCCCGATCGGCATGCCCGAGAACGGCATCGCGTTGCCGGGCTTCACGTCGGTCTTGGTTCCGGAGACGACGCTATCGCCAACCGCCAGACGCTGCGGCGCGAGGATGTAGGATTGCTCGCCGTCCGTGTACCGGACGAGGGCGATGAATGCAGTGCGGTTGGGATCATATTCGATCCGCTCCACCACCGCAGGCATATCAAATTTGGTGCGCTTGAAATCGACCACACGGTAAAGGCGCTTTGCACCGCCCCCCTTGTGCCACATCGTGATGCGTCCGGTATTGTTCCGACCACCCGTCTTGATCAAACCCTCGGTGAGGGATTTGACCGGACGGCCTTTGAACAGATCCGAACGGTCGATCAGAACCAACCCGCGTTGGCCAGGCGTCGTCGGCTTATACGACTTAAGTGCCATGCTTTCTGTCT
>JAYTQA010000364.1:0-8020 GCA_043746955.1 bacterium
GCCTCCACCATTGCATAAATCCGCGGATCCGGCTTGATCACCCCCAGCCGCCCCGACACATACTGTCGGTCAAATTCGTTCAAAAAATCCAGCTTCGGCAAAGCCTCCTCGAACGAATGCCGCCCGAAATTGGTCAAGGCAAAAACCGGCACCCCTTTGGCCCGCAATGCCCGCAGCAAAGCAATCGAGCCTTCAATGCGCGGTGACGCCAACTCAATCCACCGATCATACCACATCCGCACCTCACCGGCCCAATCCGGATAGCGCTCGGCCCAGTCATAAATCGTCGCGCGGAACACTGCCCCGGCGTCGATGTCCAAATTCATCTGATGCAGATCGACCGCCGCAAACAAAGCCTTGCGCCGCGCCTCCCCGATCACCCGGTCATAAAATGCCTCCGGCTGCCACTGGGTCAACACATTGCCAATGTCGAAAATCACTGCCTCAACCGCCATGCTTCCTCCGGATTTCCCGATACAAAGTGTAAAGCCCCGCTCCGATGATCAACACAATTCCGACCCACCCCTGCGCATCCGGAAATGTGCCAAAGACCACCACGCCCCACAAAATCGCCAATGGCATCGCGGTATATTCAAATGGCGCGATCAAGGCTGCCTCGTTCATCCGATAGGCCTGCGCCATCAGCATTCCGCCAATCGCCACCGCCAACCCGGTGCCGAGGAAATAAATCCAATCCCGCATCGGCGGTAAAATCCAAGGCCGGAATAAAAACGCCAAAGATGGATCCGATGAGCCCGCCAAATGGCCATCGCCAACCAAAGCCCCCATTGTCGTTGAGACCACAACAAACGCCACCTGGGTATAAAAGTTGATCGTGACCGCACTTTCGGTTTCCCGCACCAGCCGCGTCAGGGTCTGGGTCATCGCATAACACAAGGCCGATATCAGCACCAAGACCGCCGCCCAGCGAAACTGCCCCTCGGGCCGCAGCATCACCACCACGCCAATCAGACCGACCAGGACAGCGCCCCAGCGATGCCAGCCAACCTTTTCGCGCAGCACAATCACCGACAGCATGGTCAATAAAAGCGGTGCCACAAACCCGATCGCCGCCGCATCCGCCAAAGGCAAAGCCGCGAGCCCCATAAAATAGGTCGCATTGGCCACCATCACAATGCTCGCCCGCAACAGATGCATGGCCGGCCGTTTGGTATGCCAAAAGGCAGGATGCCCCGCCAGCACCGCAAAGGCGATTATAACCACCACCCCCAGCAAAGCCCGCACCAGAATAACCTGATGCAATGCATAAGCGCCCGAAAGTTGCTTGATGCACAAATCATTGAGCGACAGCGTCGCACTGCCCGCCACCCCGCAAGCAATTCCCCACAGCACAGGCCGCGCGGGACGAGAGAGGCTTTGGCTGATCATAGCCCTTGCATAGCAAAACCCGCGCCCCCGATTCTATCCCGCACGCGACCCCGCACCCCGCACGCGACCCCGCGCACGACAAAAAGCGCCGCCTTCGGTGGACCAGACGCGTCGCAGCACGGCTGGCACGCCGACTTTGCCCCAAACCCGATCGTACGTTGCGTTAACCCAAACCCTCTGCACGGTCTGTAGCTACAGAAAAACTACGAGAAAACTACGGATAAACGACACAAAACCTACAGCGCCAAATCCCTTATTTCCCAGCGTTAACCCCTGCAAATCCCCCTGATTCGCGCCGTTGGCGCCAACCCGGTTAACGTTTCCTTCACAAATCGCTACTTTGCCCGCAAAACCCGGTCCAATCCTTCCAGAAACCGCGACCGATCCGCTTTCCCAAACATTTTCCCGCCACCCTGCCGGAATGGGTCGGCGGCCCGCAAATCCGCCATTAAATCCCGCGTTGCCAGCACCATGCCGATGTTGGCAGGGGTCAATTCCTCGCCGTTGTGCTTCAAAACCCGCGCCCCGGCCTCGACACACCTTGCCGCCAACGGAATATCCCCGGTCACCACGACATCGCCCGGTCCTGCCCGTTCGGCGATCCACTTGTCCGCTTCATCCGGCCCATGGCTCACAAAAACGCTTTCCACCAAAGGGTTAGCTGACGGTCTGATCCCGCCGTTCGACACCACAACCATCCGCACGCCCAGCCGCAAGGCCACCCGTTCCGCCTCCGCCTTCACCGGGCAGGCGTCCGCGTCGATGTACAGAGTCACGGCTCAGCCCCCGCCAATCAACGCACCAGCGGCAAAGACCAAAGCACCCCCCAGCACCACCTGTAGGGCCGCGCGCAAGAATGGAGTCTCCATATAGCGGTTCTGAATCCACGCAATCGCCCACAATTCAAAGAACACCACCACCATTGCCAAGATGGTCGCGGTCCAGAAGTCGGGCAAAAGGTAGGGCAGGGCGTGGCCAAGGCCGCCCAGAGCCGTCATCACCCCGCTCGCCAGCCCCCGTTTCCACGGGCTGCCGCGCCCCGACAGCACGCCGTCATCATGTGCGGCCTCGGTAAACCCCATCGAAATTCCAGCACCGACCGCAGCCGCCGTCCCCACCAGTAGTGTGGTATGGCTGTTGTGAGTGGCAAATGCTGTGGCAAAGATCGGCGCAAGCGTCGACACCGAGCCATCCATCAATCCGGCCAGCCCCGGCTGCACCCAGGTCAGAATGAACTGCCGCCGCGCCCCGGCATCTTCGCGGGCGCGCACATCGCCGGGCAGGTGGGTGGCCTCCAGCCGCGCTGCGGTTTTTTCATGCCCCGCCTCGGCCACCGCCAGCCCACCCAACAGCTTGCGGGTGGCGGCATCGGTGGTCCGGGCCGCCGCGGTGCGGTAGAACTTTTCGGCCTGCACCTCCATCGCCGAGGCTTCCGACCGGATCGCCTCCAGCGACAGGTTCTGGGTCAGCCAGACCGGACGGCGCGCATAAAACCCCGCCACATGTTCTCGCCTTATCAAGGGGATAACGTCACCAAACCGGATCTGATGCACCGTGATCAGCCGCTGCCGGTGGCTGTCCTCCTCCTCCGCCATGCCATCGAAAACGGCGGCAGACGCTGGGTATTCGGCGCGGAGCCGATGGGCAAAGCTGCGGTAAATCCGGCCATCATCCTCTTCGGAGGAAATCGCAAGCGCCAGAATCTCTTGCTCTGACAGGTCGGAAAAACGGCGGCGCTGGGTGAAGCTGGCAAGCATCGGGAGCCTCTAGTTTGGAATGGTTCTAATATGCCCAAAAGGTCGGGAATGAAAACCCCTTAACCCCGACCCGTCACCCTTTGTCGCCACAAGGTGAACATCCCCGCCGCAATCACGATGGCGGAGCCAAAGATCACGTTGACCCTAAGTGTCTCATGAAACAGGAAAATTCCCATGAGCGCGATGAAAACCAGTTGCAGATAGGCGAACGGCTGGATGGCGCTCGCCTCGGCGACCGCATAGGCGCGGATCAAAAAGTAGTGGCCGGCACAGGATGTGCAGCACAAAAGCAGCATCCAGGCCCAATCCGCCGACGCCATATTGGTCCAGACCGGCAGGCCAAAGACCGTCATGCCCAAGGCACCGATAATGCCGGTCCAGAAAAAACTGACCTGCGCGGTATCCTTGCGCGCCGCAAACCGGGTCAGCAGCGAATAGACCGCAAAGATCAATGCCGCCAGCAAAGGCAGCATCGACCAGACCGAAAACACCGATAATCCGGGCCGCAGCATCACCAGAATGCCGGCAAACCCGAGCAAAATCGCCGTCCAGCGCCGCCAGCCGACCTTTTCGCCCAACACCGGGCCCGACAAAGCCGCCACCATCAGTGGATAGCTGATCAGCAGGGAGTGGGTTTCAATCAACCCATTGTGGGCAAACGCCAGACCCACCATGCAAATCTGGCCGACCAGCAGCAGGCCTCGCACCACGTGCAACGGCAAATGGGCGGTGCGCACCGCAGCCCGCAATCCACCCGGCTGCCGGGCCGAAAGCCAGATCACGAACAGCGCGAAAAACCAGAACCGCAGCATCACCACCATCTGCACCGGGTACAGAACCGTCAGATGCCGGGTGATGCCATCCTGCGCCGAAAAGATCACGACCGACGCCAGCATCAACCCGACCCCGCGCCGGGTGTTCTGCTCGGTCATGGCGCACCTTTGCGCGCCTGGGTCAGCGCGAACAGGCCGGCCATGACCACAATTGCCGCACCAAACGCGACCTCCGGGTGCAAAACCTCGTGGTAAACCCCGATGCCAATCACCGTCACAAACACGATCTGCAGATAGGCAAAGGGTTGGACGACGGAAGCCTCCGCCGCCTGATAAGTCTTTTGTAGCAGCCAGTTAGATGCGACCGAGACGCAAGCGTACAGCATCATATAGACCCAATCCAGCGGGGCCACCGCCTGCCAATGCGACAGTCCCACCCCGGTCGACAGCACCAGTCCAATGATCGGCGGCCAGAAGAACGCCGCGAAAAACGGCTCGTCCCGCGTGGTCAGCCGGGTCAGCACCGAATAAAGCGCGAACATGAAGGCGGATGCCAGCGGCAGCAATGCGGCCCAGGTGAACACCCCCGCACCGGGCCGCAGGATCACCAGGACGCCGACACAGCCCAAACCGACCGCCAGCCAGCGTTTGAGGCTGAGCTTCTCGCCCAAAACCGGGCCGGACATCGCCACCACGAACAGCGGGCAAACCGTAAAGATCGCGAGGCTCTGAATCAGCCCGATCAGCGTGTAAGCATAGACCATCACACAGATTTCTGCCACCAGCAGCACGGCGCGCACCACATGCCAGTGCAGGCGTTTGGAGCGGATCGCAGCCCAGCCGTCCGGCCTGCGCAGCGCCAGAACCACCACGAAAGCCGCGAACACCCAGTAGCGGATCATCACCACCATCAGCGTGTTGTAGGTCTCGGCCAGATGGCGCGAAAAGCCGTCTTGGACCGCAAAGGTCGCCACGGTCGCGATCATCAGCCAGATGCCCCGCGTCGGGTTGCTGGTCATGCCAATACTCCCGTCGTCATGTGGCGTTTGGTGCCAAAACCGGGGCACCGGCTGACCAAAAACCCCGCCTGAGCCAAGGCGCGCCGCACATGGCCGGCTGCGGTATAGGTGGCAAATGTGCCACCCGGGGCGGTGTGACGCGCGACTTCCGTCATCAGTTGCTCGCCCCACAGTTCGGGGTTCTTGGCGGGTGAAAAGCCATCCAGAAACCAGGCATCGGCGCGACCCTGCCAGATCGGCAGGGCATCGCGCGCATCGGCCACAATCACCTCCACCGCAATCGCGCCAAGGGTGAACCGCCGCACCCCGGCAGCCCAAGCCGCAACCAGTGGCCCCGCCACCGCCTGCGCCTCCGGGAAGGCCTCATGGGCACGCCCCATCTCATCAGCGGTGATCGGATAGGCCTCAAAACTGATGTAATTCAATGGCATGTCTGGGGCCATTAGGTGGGTGGCCAGCAGGTTCAACCCGGTGCCAAACCCCAGTTCGGCGATCCTGAACCCCGGTCGCAACCGCTCTGGCAGCCGATTCCCGGCCAGAAACACCTGCCGGGTTTCGGCCAAACCGCCCGCAAGCGAGAAATACGGGTCATCAAAGCGGCGCGAGACCGGGACTGCGCCTTGCCACTCCAGCCCTTGCGCCTGTTCACCGCCTGCCATTTGCCGTAAGCCCTTTTGAGCAAATCAGGGAAAAGTGGGAACCGGTTTTCCCGATCGATTTGCGCAGAAACAAAGGGTTAGCTCGGTACAGACGAATCTTTCTGCGTTCGCGCCGGTCTAACGCGCGGACCATGGGCAAGGGCGGCGGGAATGGCAAGGGTCGATCTGACGGTCCGGGGCGGCGGAATCTTCGGCCTGTCGGTCGCATGGGAGGCCGCCTGTCGCGGTGCCCGGGTGCGTCTGATCGAACGCGCGGCGATCGGCGCAGGTGCCAGCGGCGGCCTCGTCGGTGCCCTGTCGCCCCACACACCTGAAGGCTGGAACCCGGTCAAAGCCTTTCAGTTTCAAAGCCTTTTGCGCGCCGAAAACTGGTGGCAGGCGGTCGAGGCGGCATCCGGCGTCCCCTCCACCTACGCGCGCACCGGACGGCTGCAACCCTTGGCCGACGCTGGCGCCGTAGCCTTGGCCCAAGCCCGCGCTCTGCAATCCCAAACCCTCTGGCAAAGCCGCGCCAGATGGCAGGTGATCAAAGCGACAGGTTCGCCATGGGAACCCATAACCCCGACCGGCCTCGTGATCCACGACACACTCACCGCCCGTCTGAACCCGCGCCCGGCCTTGGCCTGCCTGGAGGCCGCTTTGCGGGCCAAAGGCGTGGAAATTATCCTTGGTGACGGCGAAAACGCAGGCCCGGTGATCTGGGCCACCGGCACGGCGGGCTTGGAAGCGCTGAGCCACGACCTGGGCCGCAAAGCCGGGCTGGCGGTAAAGGGTCAGGCCGTCGCGGTTCACCTGCCGGGCTACGCAACCCAACCGCAGCTTTTCATCGACGGTCTGCATATTGTGCCCCATGCCGACGGAACTATCGCCATCGGGTCGACCACCGAAAACCACTGGACCGACCTTGGCACCGACGCCCAAGCCGACGCCCTGCTCACCCGGGCCCGCACCGCTTTGCCGATCCTGCACAATGCCCCAGAGGTCGCCCGCTGGGCTGCCCTACGCCCCCGCGCCCTCAGCCGTGGCCCGCTAATAGGCCCCTGGCCTGACCGCCCCGGCCATTTCATTGCCAACGGCGGCTTCAAAATCGGCTTCGGCACCGCCCCCGAAACCGCCCGCCTGATCTGCGATCTGGTGCTGGAGGGCCGCCACGCCATCCCCCAAAGCTTCCTGCCGGCTTGAGTTTTCGCATCGCGGGCGGAATGGCCTTTTACCACGTCCCCCGGATTTTCTCAGACCGCCTTGTGTGAAATAAGCCAATCGGTACTGGCCTTTAGCGCGTCCGCAGGCTCGATGAACTTCATCCCCATCTCGCGCCGCGCCCGTGCATTCGACACCTCATGCACCTTGCCGATCGCGGGCAAAATCCCGCGCACCGCCGGAGCAAACAACGCCAACGCCCGCAAGACAAACATCGGGGCCACCCGCGTCGGGATCCGCCGCTCTGGGTAGGCGGCCTTCAAGACCCGCGCCATATCCGGCATCGTCATCGACCCTGCCGCCGCGAGATACCGCTTGCCCGAGGTTTCCGGCCGCTCCACCGCGCGCAGGTGCATCTCGGCCACATCGCGCACATCGACGCAGACGAGGCTCAACATCGGCAGCATCGGGTCACGGCCGCGCAAAATCCGCCGCACCAGGTTCATCGAGGTGCCAAACTGCGCGTCCAACGGCGGCCCCAGCACCACGCCCGGGTTGATCGTGGTCAATGCCATGCCCTTGGCCTCTGCCGCCACAAACTGCCAAGCCGCCCGTTCGGCCAGCGTCTTGGACAGCGCATAGGCCGTGGTGCCCGGCGCTTTGATGTCGCACCAATTGGACTCGTCCTGAATGCCATGCCGGTTTTGATCCAGCACCGCCACGGTCGACGAGGTCACCACCGCCCGCCTTATCCCTGCCGCATAAGCCGCCCGCAACGCCCGCTGCGTGCCCTCCACCGCAGGGCGCACCAGATCATTGGGGTCTTTCGGCGGCGACATCGGGAAGGGCGAGGCGGTGTGGATCAGCACATGGGCCCCTTGCGCAGCTTCGGCCCAGCCAGTGTCATGCAGCAGGTCGGTTACCGCAAAGCTGAGGCGCAACAAGGCCTTATCGGTCAGATGCGGGGTCAGCGCCTTGCGGACCTCATCCGCCCGGTCGAGCGTCCGCAAAGTGCCGCGCACCGACCAGCCCGCTTGTAAAAACCGCAACGCCAGGTGTTTGCCGATAAAACCCGAAACCCCGGTGATCAGCGCCAACTGCGTTTGCGCCATGCCCCACCCCCTGCTTGCACCACAGCTAGTCCAGCGCCCCGGGTCAGTCCAGCCGCCGCCGCCTGCGCATCAGCACCTGAATTTCGCCCACCCCGTCAAAGACCGGCAATATCCGCGCATCACGCAGCAAGCGGCTGGCGACATCGTCGAGCGCTAGCCGGGTGCCACCCC
>JAYTQA010000365.1:0-7980 GCA_043746955.1 bacterium
TGGGTGGACCGTTGCAGCATGATATAGACCGAAAAGCCCAACAGGGCCCAGAACACGATCAGGACCGAGGTGCGCAAACCATAGCTGCAAGATTGCCGAAAGCCGCGCCCGGCATTGCGCCCCATCGACCGCCAGCCGATCAACAGACCCAAAGCCGCCATAATCTCGCGGAAAAATCCAACACTGCTGCCTTCCGGCAAGTGCGGAATATAGGACAACGCGGCCCAAAGCGCCACAAGACCAAAGGCTATGGCGGACACGAGTTTGGAGGCTGTGGGCATGTTCTTCTTTCGCCGCGATCCGTCCGGGGTCTGGTTTTTTGAGACGTTAACCTTTTGGTGCCCGTTTTAGGCCGGGCGGGCAATGGTAATCTGTGTGACGTCGCAATTTCCGCCCTCAAACGCGCCGGCACACGAGGTCAGGTAGAAATTCCACATCCGCCGGAAGCGGTCGTCAAAGCCCATCGCCTGCACTTCGGCCCAGCGGGCGTTGAAATCATCATGCCAGCGCCGCACGGTCTGGCTGTAGCTTTTGCCAAACTCGATGGAGCCCAGAACCTTTAAGCCCGCCTTTTCCACCTCGCGCCGCAACACGGAAGGCGAAGGCAGCATACCCCCCGGAAAGATGTACTTCTGGATGAAATCCACCGATTTGCGATAGGTTTCAAAGCGGTGGTCGGCGATGGTGATGACCTGCAAAGTGGCATTGCGGCCCGGCCGCAGGCGGTTCAGCACGGTTTTAAAATAGGTCGGCCAGTATTTCTCGCCCACCGCCTCGAACATCTCGATCGAGGCTATGCCGTCGTAGACGCCGGTTTCATCGCGGTAATCCTGCAATTTGACCTCGACCCGGTCCGAAAGGCCCGCCCGGGCCATGCGGTCCACCGCGAACTCGTGCTGTGCTGCACTGATCGTCAGGCAGGTGACGCGCAGGCCCCGTTTGCCTGCAGCATATTCGGCGAACCCACCCCAACCACAGCCAATTTCCAGGATGTGGTCGCCCGGCTTTACCCCGATCCGGTCGACCATCGAAGCGTATTTCTGTTCTTGCGCGTGTTCCAGACTTTCCTGACCTGATTTGAACAGGGCCGAGGAATAGGTCATGGTGCCATCCAGCCACAGCCGGTAAAAGTCGTTGCCAAGGTCATAATGGTAGCTGATGTTCTTTTTGGCCTGGGTTTTGGAGTTGGATTGCAGCCAGAACCTTAAGCGTTCATAGCTGCGCACCAGTCCGATGCCGGGAAAGCTGTCATAGACCTGATCATTGTCACCCTGCACCAGATCCATGAAGCCCATCAGGTCGGGCGTCGACCACCAGCCTTCCAGATAAGCCTCGCAAAACCCAAGATCGCCTTCGCGGATCATCCGGGCGAAAATGTCGATGTTATGCACTTCGACCAGCACCGCCGGTCCGGGCTTCTTGCCTTCGGCCCGGAAGGTGCGGCCATCTGGCAGCCGGAAGTCCAGCCGACCGCGGTGCAGACGGGATAGGGTGTCAAACACCGGGCCAAAATAGCGCGGCAGGCCAATTTGGCCTTTGGTCGAGGTCAGCACACTCATAAGGCCCCCGGGGACGTCGATGGCTTAGTTTTCCAGATCATTAACCCGCACTCAAGCACTTCGTTGCTGATACGCCGCCAAGGCGCGGGCGCGCCCGGCATCAAGCGCAACCAGCGGTAGAGGCGGGGGCAGACTTGGTTCGAGCGACCAGCGGCGCGGGGCTGCGGCAAAGAAATCCAGCGCCGTTTTGCCCGGATTGCGCGTCATGCTGGCCAGATAGCGCCGGCGGTAGACCGAATCAGGGTCGAAGTTTTCCGCCTGGGTGGCCGGGTTGAAAATCCGGAAATACGGGGCGGCGTCGGGGCCGGATCCTGCGACCCACTGCCAACCCATGGCGTTGGCGGCCGGATCCCAATCGGTCAGACACTCGGCAAACCAGTCCAGCCCGACTTTCCAATGAGTCATCAGGTGCTTGGTCAAATAGGACGCCACGATCATCCGGGCGCGGTTGTGCATGGTGCCGGTCACAAACATCTGGCGCACGGCGGCATCGACCAGGGGTTCGCCGGTCATGCCGCGCCGCCACGCCTCCGCCTCCGGATTATCGCCGCGCCACGGAAAAGCGTCCCATTCGGGCCGCCAGCTGGTTTGGGTGATGTGGGGGGTATGGTGGATCAGATGCCAGGCAAATTCACGCCAGACCAGTTCTTTCAGGAAATGTTCGGCCCCGGCGGCCCCCTCCAGCATTGCGCGCATCCCGCCGTGCCAGATCTGACGCGGGCTGATTTCGCCGTAGGTCAGGTTTTCGGCCAGGCCGGAGGTGGCGTCCTCGGCCAGATAATCGCGGCGGTCCTTGTAGCGGCCGACCTTGTGCACCAGAAACCCGGTGAGCCGCGTCATGGCGGCAGCCTCGCCCACGCGCTGATGAGGCAGCACGATGGCGGCACCCCGGTTCATCGCGGCCGCCATCTGCCAGTCATCCAGCCGGTCGCTGGCCGGCCAACTTGCAGGGGCGGGCAGATGGGTGGCGGCAGGCAGGCTGTCTGGCACATGCCTGGCCCGCACAGCTTTCCAATAGGGGGTGTACACCCGGTAAAAGCCGCCGTCGCCAGACGCCACATCCCACGGCTCATGCAACAAAAACCCCGGGCTCGACTGCGCCACCAGCCCGCGCGCCTTGAGGGCGGCTTTCACGCCCGCATCCCGCCCCCGCGTGGCCGGGTCATAACTGCGGCTCCACAGAACCCCCGCAGCACCGGTTTCGGCGATCAATCTGTCCAGCACCGCGTCAGCCATACCGCGACGCAGGGTCAGGCGGCTGCCAAGCCGGGTCAGGCTGTCGGCAAAGGCAGCGATCGACAGCCCGAGCCGCCATTTCGCTGCAGCGCCGATGGCTTCGGTTTCGGGGTCAAGCACAAATACCGGAATGACCGGCCGCCCCATGGCTAAGGCTTCGGCCAGCATCGGATGATCGGTCAGCCGCAAATCCCTGCGGAACCAGAGCAATAGGGGGCCTTCGGTCATCATATCTCCTCGTCACAGCAAACATTTACGCCCGACTGGTGGCGACGGATCATCTTTCCCTTTCACTTGGGCAGAAATACTCTCGGGGGGTGCAGGGGGGCAGACGGCTCCCCTGCCCGGCTACAGCACGCGGTCGAGTGCAGAAATCAGCCGCGCCACGTCATCCGGGCTGGTGTAATGCACGGCGCTCATCCGCAAAACGCCCTTGGCGCGGTCAATTCCCATCGCCTCGATCGGGCGGACCGCGTAGAAATCCCCGGCCCAACAGGCGATGCCTTCGGCGCCAAGCGCCTGCGACACCGGTTCCGCATCGCGGTCCAGCGCCACCGCCACCGTCGGCGCGCGACGGGCACCATCGCGGGGGCCTATCAGCCGCAGATCATTGCGGGCGGCCAGATAGTCCAGCAGCGGCTGGATCACCGCCACCTCTTGCGCCCGCATCAGGTCGTGGACCGCGCGGTTGCGGTCTGGGGCGTTTGCGGTGCCGGGGAAGTGGTGGGCGTATAAAGCGTCGATATAGTCGGCCATGCCCGCGCTGGCCGCAATCTGGGCATGGTCGGGGCCTGCGGGGGTGAAGCGTTTGGTGAGCGCGCCTGCATTGAACCAATGGCCCTGTGCGGGCAGTTCGCCACCAAACTCCGCGCGCATCAGCATGATGCCTTGGTGCGGGCCGTAGGTTTTATAGGCGCTGAACAGATACACATCCGGCCCCAGCTCCGGAAAATCGGGCAGCCCGTGGGGCGCATAGCTGACGCCGTCGACCACCGTGCGCACGCCAGCGGCACCGGCAATGGCGCAGATTTCGGCGACCGGGTTGATCTCGGCCACGACATTGGAGCAATGCGGGAAGGCCAGCAGCTTTACCCGCCCGTCGGCCAGCAGGGGTTCCAGGGTGGCTATGTCCAGATGCCCGGTCACAGGGTCGATCTGCCATTCGCGCACCTCGATGCCTTCGTCCGCCAGCCTGCGCCAGACGCCGGAGTTGGCCTCGTGATCCTGATTGGTCACCACGATGGCAGCGTTTTTGCCCCGCAGCCATAACCGCACGGCTTGAGCCAGAACATAGGTGTTGGCGGAGGTCGAGGGGCCAAACGACAACTCCTCCGCCGCACAACCCATCAGCGCTGCCAGCCGGGCGCGGGCCTCGTCCATCTCCGCCCCGCCTTCCACTGCACCGGGATAGGGCGCGTAGGGTTGCACCTTGCGGTCGGTGTAAAACCGGGCGAGCCGGTCGACCACAGGTTTGCAGGGAAACGACCCCCCGGCGTTTTCAAAAAAGGCATGGCCCGACAGCACCGGGCTTTGAAACGCCGGAAACTGGCACCGCACAAAATTGAGGTCAAGTTGGGTCATCAGATGCCGCTCCATCAGGTTGCGATCCCCGCTAGGGGTTGGTGTGGCGGGTCTTCCAGCCAAACCGCAGGGCACAATCAGCCGGTGCGGCAGAAGCAAAGCTGCCGGGTCGCATCCGGCGCAGGCTTCGCGCACAGACCTAACAAGCCGCCCCGCACCCCGCAAGCCCGCAATGCCTGCCCAAATCGACGCCGCCAAACCGGTTTTGGGACGGTTTTTGCAGCATCCCCCCACAACGCGCGAAAAGGTGACTTGCGCGACTAGCCCTTTGGCGCAAAGTGGTCGCTATTACCGCGCCCTCACCCGCATCGCTTTTCCCCCAAAATTTGATCACACCCCGGAACAGGTCCGGCATGATCCAGCAAGGAGAGCCTATGTCTCGCGTCCTGAACCTCATCTCTGGCACAGCCCTTGTGCTGTCGCTTAGTCTGGGTGCCCATGTCGCCCGCGCCGGCGACCCCGATCTGACCGTGTTCGACTGGTCCGGCTTTGAAATCCAGCCGCTGATCGAACCCTATGTCGCCAAATATGGCCAGATGCCGACCTATGCCCTGTACGCCGACGATGATGAGGCGTTTCAGAAGCTGACCTCGGGCTTCAAGGCCGATGTGGCGCATCCGTGCAGCCAGATGATCCAGAAATACCGCGACGCTGGCATCATCGAACCGTGGGACGTCTCGAAAATCCCGAACTTCAAGGAAATCGACCCGCGCTTCCTGAATTCCAAGATCTTCAAGGATGACAAGGGGGTTTGGTATATCCCGACCGACTACGCCTATACCGCCATCGCCTATAACACCAAGGATGTGCCGGCGGCGGATGTGGCCTCGCTTGACGTGTTCCTAAACCCCAAATACGCGGGCAAAATCTCGCTGCCCGACAATGCCGATGACATCTGGGCGCTGGCCTTGCTGGCCACCGGCGTTAAGGACTGGAGCAACGTCACGGACGCCCAGTTCACCGCCGCGGCTGACTGGCTGCGCAAGGTCCACCCCAACGTCAAAGCCTATTGGGCCGACCCGTCGCAACTCAGCCAACTGATCGCCTCGGGCGAGGTGCTGGTGGCGTGGAGTTGGAATGACACCATTGCCCTTTTGCACCAGCAAAAGTTCCCGATCGGCTTTCAGCGTCAGGCCAAGGAGGGGGCATCGAACTGGTTCTGCGGCTATGTGAACCTCAAGAACAGCCCCGGCAAAAAGGATAAGGCCTATGATTTTATCAACGCTTGGCTTGACCACGGCTCTGCCAAGGGGCTTCTCGAAAACATTGGCTATGCCTCGACCAATACCGTCTCGATGGCTGCCATTGACGTAGCGGCCCTGAAAGCTGCCGATGTTGACCCGATCACCACCACCCTTCTCGCCCAAACTCCGATTGATCCCGCGATCCGCGACCGCATGGTGCAAGAGTTTGAAAAGATCAAATCCGGGTTCTGAGCGGTCAGAATGTGCCAAAACGCCCGGAGGAACCTCCGGGCGCTTTTGTTTGTGGAGACAGTATGAATACTTGGTTCACAACACGCGAGGTGGCGCCCGGAGTCACCGCTTTGACTGAACCCTTCGTTGGTGATTTTTTTCGGGCCAATCTCTACACACTGCGTGGGCGTGACGCCGATTTGCAGTTCGATTTCGGCTGTGGCATCTTGCCCCTTCGACCGGCGCTGGTGCTGTCTGGCGCGCCTGTGATCGCGGTGGCCAGCCATGGCCATATCGACCACATCGGCGGCTTTCACGAATTTACCGACCGCCGCGGCCATCTGGCCGAGCAGACAGGCTTCGCGACCATGGCGCAGCATTTCACTCTAAAAGACGGCTTTCGTGCCAACCGGTTTGGTCCGAGTCTGACCCGGCCGCCGTTCCCCGGCTTTCGCCTTGCTGATTGGAACCTGACCCCCGCCCCCCTGACAGCGACGCTAACAGAGGGCGACCGCATCGACCTTGGCAATCGCAGCTTTACCGCCCTGCATCTGCCCGGTCATTCGCCCGGCAGCATTGGCTTACTGGATGAAGCTGACGGCCTGCTGTTGGCCGGTGACGCGATCTATGACGACAACTTGCTGGATGACATTCCGGGCGCCTCTGTGCCGGATTATCTGAACACCATGGCGCGGCTGGCCGATCTGGACTGCACCCTTCTGCTGGCGGGCCACGGCGCACCCTTTGGCCGGGCAAGGCTGCGCGAGATTGCTGTGGGTTATATCCGTTCCAAGGACTGAACGGGTTGCGCCCTAACCTTTCACCCCCTATATTGATCACGTCCGGGGCAACTCGGACTATGGCGATAAACGCACCCATAATAGACGGATCGGACCCGGGGGCGGTACCCGGCGGCTCCACCAACACCCTGTTCATTGCAGGCATTGGGGCCGAAATAGGATCGACGGACGTTCAAAGGGGCCAGCTTTTGCTCGGTGAGGTACCACCGTTATCGGTCCAAGATCACAGTTGCCAATGACAACCGTGCTCCGGCTTATGCTCTGGCTGCGTGAGCAGTTCGAGAAAGCCAAACTAAGCCCTTGCGGTTAGCACCGTAAGGCGGGGTTTGCAGGTACCTGGCAACAGAAACCTGCGCCTTACCCACCGCCCTACGGCTATTCATCAGGCCGCAGCGGTTGGACCGACCGGCCGCGCCGCTGGAGGTTTGCCTTGGGCGAAGTTGATGAAGTCCAGCATATCAAAATGGTTGTTGAGCAGCGCGGCGCCCCGGTTCATCGGCTTCCAGGCCGGATCCTGCGACAGGAAGGAATGGCTGTCGCCCAGCATCAGCCCGATCATGGTTTCCGCCACGATCCGCCCGCCGACCGGACCAAGGGCATGGTCGGCACCGTCAAAAACGTTCTTTGCACCCTCTGCGAGAACATAGAGCCAAAGTGGCGTGCACCCCTCAAACGGGAAACTGCCATCCGCCAAGCCAAACGACGCGATCGACTTGCTTTTTTGGTATTTTCTCCGAGCTTCAGCGATGCCTGCCGGGGATTGTGCCTGTTCCACGGTGATTTCCGCCTTGCCGATGACCAGCCATTCCGGTCCAAGCGGTGTTTCGCCCATCGCTTTGGCGATATCCTCACCACAGGGCAGTTTCATCGAAAACCCGCGCAACAGGTTGCGAAAAGCCAGGTTGGAATCCCGGGTGCCGCCGCCAAACTCGGGCAAATCAGCCAGCGGGTTCACCAGCGAGGTGTCAACCTTGTAAGCCGGTTGCACCCGGTTCAGCGACAGGGGATTTGCGTCAAGATTGCCAAAGAACAGATCCCATTCAATCGACCAGCCGGGCAGGATCGCGTCAAATCCGTTCAGGCCTTTTTTCCGATCGCGGAAGTCGAAGATCATCCGACGGGAGTTATCTGGAACGTTTTTATCGGTGATCGGTGTTGGTTTATTGAGGCCCAGCATGTCCTGAAACCCCCGACTTAGCCGGTACACCGGGCGGACCATCGAATGGCCAAACCGAAACGCCGCTGCGGAAAACTCGGTGGGCAGGAACGCTTCGTTCTGAAAGGAGTAGTGCCGCAGCGCAGGCTTGTCCTGGAAGATCGAGTTGCCCGAAGCCAGATGCGGCAGGATCGAGGTCACCATATCCCAGCCGACGATGCGCCTGAGGTAGT
>JAYTQA010000366.1:0-2988 GCA_043746955.1 bacterium
CCAACCGACAGCACCGAAGTCTCCAGAAACTCCTGCATCGAGCCGACATCGCCCTGCAGGCGCGACATCAGACGCCCCACCTCGGTCTTGTCCATGAACGATAAGGAAACCCGCTGCAAATGGGCGAACATGGCGCGGCGAATGTCGAACAGGACGTTCTCCGCCGCTTTACCGACCACGGTTTCCTGGACATGGCTGGCGGCAAAGTTGATCGCGATGGTGACGGCAAAGGTGATCAGGCTGGCATGCAGCACCCCGGCAGACCCGGCCATGACGCCCTTGTCGATGGCGTGGCGGATGATCATCGGGATCGCCAGCTGGGTCAGGGTAAAGACCAGAACCGCTATGACCGAGATTACGAATTCGCGCCGGTAGGGGGCCACGAATTCGCCGATCCGCCGGATGATCTGGGGGTCGAAAACCGTGCCAAACAGCTCCTCCTCGATCCGGTGGCTGCCGACCACTGCGCGCAACGTCGGCGCACCGGGGGCGGATTCGCGGTCGGACTGGTAGTCTTGGGTGTTGGGTTGTGCGGCACTGGACGGGCCGGCTCTGGCTGGACCCATGCTGGATTGATCGTTCATAGCCCGGCCCGATCCGCGCCACTGGTTTGCAAATCATAGAGGGCACGGTAGCGGCCCTGCAGGGCGAGAAGTTCGGCATGGCTGCCCTGTTCCACCACCCGGCCATGGTCCAGAAACAAAATCCGGTCGGCGTGCAGAAGCGAGTTCAGCCGGTGCGCCACGATCAGCGTGACCCGGTCCGCAGTACCTTGGGCCAGAGCCGTGCGGATCCGTGCCTCGGTGCTGGCATCGACCGCCGCCGTGCTGTCATCAAAGATCAGAACCGCCGGCCCCGGCACCAAAGACCGCGCAATCGCCACCCGTTGCCTTTGCCCGCCGGACAGCGAAGCACCACGCTCGCCCACCACCGTCAAATAACTGGATTTGAGGCTGGCGATATGGCCATGGATTTGCGCGTGGGTGGAGGCTTGGACAATCTCGCCCTCCTCAACGGTCGGTTCGGCATAGGCGATGTTATTCTCCAGACTGGTGGTGAACAGGAAGACGTCCTGCGCCACGACAGATACCGCACGGCGCAAGGAAGCCAGGGTCAGTTGGCGAATATCCTGCCCATCCAGAGTGATAGCGCCGCCGGTCACATCGTAAAATCGCGGGATCAGGTGGGCCAGAGTGGATTTTCCGGAGCCGGGCGGGCCGATGATGCCGATCGTCTCACCCCGCTTGGCGGTGAAGGACAGGCCGGACAAGACCTTGGTTTGGGGCGCGTTGGGATAGGCGAAATCCACCGCGTCAAAGCGCAAGACAGCGGCGGTCAGGATCAGGTCTTGTGCGCCGGAAGCATCGGCAATCGCAGGCTCCAGGTCTAGAAACGCAAACACCCGCGCCCCGCAGGTCGAGGTTCGGGCGAAGGAATTGACCAGGAGGCCCAGTTGGCGGACCGGCATTTGCAGGATGGTCATGAAGGTCAGGAACGAGGTCAGCGTGCCGACCGACATGGTTCCGGCCATCACCTTCTCGCCGCCGACCCACAGCACGAGGCCCATCGCCGCCAGGAACGACAGCGTCATGATGCCGGTCGAATGGACCCGGATATCGACCCGTTCATGCGCCAAAGCCAATGCGCTGGCAGAAGCCGCATCGAACTTGCCCATCTCATGCGCGCCAGCCGAAAAGGCCCGCACGACGCGGATACCAGCGAGGTTTTCCTCCATCACCCGGCTTAGAACCGACATGCGGTACTGCAAATCGCGCCAAGTCAGGCGCAAGCGCAGTTGCGACACCGAGGAGAACCAGCCGACCACCGGCACAAAACTCAGCGCCATCAGGCCCAGAACCGGGTCGATCCGGAGCAGCATGGTGCCGCCAAAGCCGATCAGCACGGTCAACAGCACCAGCCGCACGAGGCCGGTGGAAAAGAACTGCCGGGCCCCATCAAGGTCCAGAAGGCCGAGGGTGATCAGGTCGCCGGAATGGACCGAGTCATGAAACCCGAAGCTCAGCCGCTGGATTTGTTCATAGTAGCGCAGGCGGAGTTCCACGCCGCTGGTATGGTTGACCGCCTCGGAGAAGTAGTTCTGAAAGGTGGTGAACACGCCTCGCACCGCGGAGACGACCAGCACCAGCACGGCGGTCGACATCAAGGCCGCATGACTGTCGCCGCCGGTCAAAGCTTGAGTCTGGTCAATCGCCCGGCCCAACAGGCGCGGGATCAGCAATTGCATGGCGGCAGAGATCAGCGTGGCCACCATGGCGAATGCCACCTGCCAGGGGGTCAGCCAGGCGATCCGGGCCATCCGGTATAGAATGCGCAAACCGCCGCGCCAGGTGCGCGCGTCGGCTTCAGCCATGACCTCCAGCGGTTTGAGGTCGAAAGGGGGTTTGACGGGCACTGCAAGCTCTGCTTGGAAAGTCTTTGCCCCGACTCGCGGCCACGGGCGTTACAAAATCCAACTAACGCCTTTCTTGCGGGATCATCCAGCCCCCGCACAGGTTTTCCGTCGTTTTTCCACACCGGGTTTGCCCGCAGCCCGCGGCACCAGACCACCGGCCGGGATTTTGCCGATGTTAGCGTGGTTGGGGGCGACATTGATGCCCGCGGCCACGCGGATAACCCCGGTTGCCTGCGGGTTTTCACCAAAGGCGCTGGTGGCGGCCCCGCGAACGCATCGGCCAGCGTCCGCATGGATCGCCAGCCGCTCCGCTGCCGGATCCATCATCCGGCCATCCAGTGCGGCCCGGTCGATGTGAGCCGCAGAGCCGTGATGTGGTACGACCGCTAAACCCCGGCAGCGCCATTAAAATCGCAAATCCCTAGCCTTATTTGCCGTGCTATTTACCTTGGGGCTATACCGCGCGATTCAACCCTGAATTGCGTTTGATTCAAAGTCTATGCAAAAGTTGCCAAATCAGAGTATGCTATGCGCCAAGTACGAATTAATTTTTTATAACTTAGCACGATAGGAGG
>JAYTQA010000367.1:0-2988 GCA_043746955.1 bacterium
CAACGCCCCCGCCAACCCCAACGCCCCCGCCAACCCCCACGCTCCCGCAAACCCCCACGCTCCCGCAAACCCCCACGCTCCCGCCAACCCAAGCCATCCTGCAACCCGCCCCCGCCGATTTCCCCCGGGCCGTGCGTGCGTTTCTCGACCATTGGCACCCCGACCTTGCGATCTTTGCCGAAGGGGAACTGCGCCCCGCCCTGATCCATGACGCCCACGAGCGCCACCTGCCGCTCCTGATGATTGAAGCCCGCGCCCCGCATCTGATGCCGGGCCGCGACGGCTGGTTTCCCGGTGTGATCAAAGCCGGTCTCGCCCAGTTCCGCCAGATCATGGCGGTGGATGACAGTGCGGCACGCGCCTTGCGCAAGGCCGGGGCCGACCCGGACACCCTCGTGGTCACCGGCCGGATGGAAGAACCGAGCGCCGCCCTGCCCTATATCGAATCCGACCGCGCCGCTTTGGCCCATGCGCTGGCCACCCGGCCGGTCTGGCTGGCCGCCGACGTGGCACAGTCCGAAGAGCCCGCCATCATCGCCGCCCACCGCGAAGCTTTGAAACTTGCCCACCGTCTGCTTCTGATCATCGTGCCGCAAGACCCCGACCGCGCCATGGCTTTGGCCCGCGAGCTGGAAGACACCGAAGGCTGGCACGTCGCCTGTCGGCGGTCGGATCAGGATCCCGGCACCGAAACCGAGGTTTTTGTGGTGGAAGGCGCTGCCGAATATGGCTTGTGGTACCGGCTCGCCCCGGTGGCTTTTTTGGGCGGCAGTCTGGAAGGCACCGGCTGTGCGCGCAACCCGATGGAGGCGGCAGCCATGGGATCGGCCATCCTCTACGGCCCGCGTTCGGGCGGGTTCGGGGCGGTCTATGGCCGGCTTGGTGCCGCCCGTGCCGCCCGGATGGTCGGGTCGGGGGCCGATCTGGCGCTGGCTTTGGGCGATCTTTTGTCGCCCGACCGTGCCGCCCGCCAAGCGCAGGCCGCCTGGACCATCGCCTCGGACGGGGCCGAGATGACCGCGCGGGTGATCGCCCTGATCCGCGACATTCTGGACGGCAAAACCTGATGCGCCCGCCCGGATTCTGGACCAATTCCCCGCAAAAGCCCGGCCTGGCCGCCATGGCATTGCAGCCCTTGGGCTGGCTTTATGGCCGCGCCACCGCCCGCCTTGTGGCCCAGCCTGCCAGCTACCGCCCGCCGGTCCCGGTCATTTGCGTGGGCAACCTCAATGTCGGCGGCACCGGCAAAACCCCGACCGCCATTGCCCTCATCGAACGCCTGATCGCCGGCGGCCGTCACCCCGCCGTGGTCAGCCGCGGCTATGGCGGCAGCCTGACCGGCCCGGTGCAGGTGCTGGAATCCCGTCATACGGCGGCGGAGGTTGGCGACGAACCCCTGCTCCTGTCGGCGTTTGCCCCGACTTTCGTGGCCCAGGACCGCGCCGCCGCCGCCCGGCTTGCGGTGGCAAGTGGCGCCGATGTCTTGCTGATGGACGACGGCTTTCAGAACCCGAAGCTGGCCAAAGACCTGTCAATCCTGGTGGTCGATGCGGCCCTTGGCTTCGGTAACGGCCTTTGCCTGCCCGCTGGCCCGTTGCGCGAACCGGTGGCCGTGGGCCTCAAACGCGCCGACCTTTTGCTGTCTTTGGGCAATCCTGCGGCCCAAACCCGCTTCACCGCGCATTGGCCCGACCTGCCGATCGCCCATGTGACCGGCGAGGTCGTGCCCCTGCCGATGGGCATGATCTGGCAAGGTGCCCGCGTCATAGCCTTCGCCGGCATCGCCAATCCCCAGAAGTTTTTCGCCACCCTGCGCGGTGAGGGGGCCGATATCATCCGCGCGGTAGCCCTAGACGATCACCAACCCCTGACCACCGCCCTGATCAAACGGCTGCAGGTTGAAGCGCTTGCCCGAGGTGCCCAACTTGTCACCACCGAAAAAGACGCGGTCCGCCTGCCCCGCCAGTTCCGCGCCCAAGTGCTGACGCTGGTCGTGCGGCTGGTGATCCCCGACTGGACAGCCTTGGATGCGGCACTGACCCCGCTTTTGATCAGCGGTTGGCAGCCCGGCGTAAAACTCTAACGAAAGATTAACAAAAAAACGAAAATCGTTTTGGATCAAAGCGCTAAAAAAGTGTCCACGCGCGGACGCCCCCACATTTCAGCAAAATCCGCCGATTTCACGCCCTAAACCCCGGCCTCCAGCGCGGCCATCGCCTCCTCCGCCGTCTCGACAAACCGGAACAAATCCAAATCGGCGGCATGGATCGTCCCCGCCTCGGCCAAAGCCTGCCAGTTGATGACTTTCTCCCAGAACGCCCGGCCAAACAGCAAAAACGGCACCGGTTTCATCCGGCCGGTCTGGATCAGGGTCAGCGCCTCGAACATCTCATCCAGCGTGCCATAGCCGCCCGGAAACACGCAAACCGCCGCCGCCCGCATCAGGAAATGCATCTTGCGGATCGCAAAGTAATGAAAATTGAACGACAGGTCCGGCGTCACATAGGGGTTCGGGGCCTGTTCATGCGGCAGCACGATATTGAGCCCGATCGACTGCCCGCCCGCCTCCTCGGCCCCCCGATTGCCGGCCTCCATCACCCCCGGCCCGCCGCCGGTACAGATCACCCAGTCCCGCCCGCCGCTTTGCAGGCTCATCCGGGTCACGGCATGGGCAAACCTGCGCGCCTCCTGATAAAACGGTGCCAGCGCCGCCAAACCCGGCACCGTGGCCGCTTGGTCCGGGCCCGGTATCCGTGCGCCACCAAACAGAACCACCGTGGTCCGGATGCCGGCATCATCCAAAGCCATCTGCACCTTCAGCAGTTCCAACTGCAGCCGCACCGGGCGCAGTTCCTCCCGGGTCAGAAACTCCGGATCGGCAAAGGCAAGCCGGTACGTCGGCGTCCGGGTCTGCGGTGTGTCGGGCAAACGGTGGGTCGCTGCCACATCCTGAACGGAGTCGCGTAACGGATGCGGACGGGGCGTGTC
>JAYTQA010000368.1:0-2972 GCA_043746955.1 bacterium
GTCGTCGGCTTATACGACTTAAGTGCCATGCTTTCTGTCTTCCGTTTTGGCAGGTCCGGCGTTGCGGACCCGAGGTTATAGGGCGCCGAAGCTCCCCGACTATTTTTCCGTCACAAATCTGGTGATAGGATCGCCAGATCTGCTTTCATAAAATCCATGGCCCCGGAAACCGGGGCCATGAAGA
This sequence comes from bacterium, assembly GCA_043746955.1. Lineage (GTDB taxonomy): Bacteria > Pseudomonadota > Alphaproteobacteria > Rhodobacterales > Rhodobacteraceae > Stagnihabitans. Next base: position 185 of record JAYTQA010000368.1, read on the forward strand.
TTTGCGGCTTACTATCAGAGGCCGGTGGAGACGTCGATAGTGTTACCCTCTTCCAGGGTGACATAAGCCTTCTTCTTGTCGCTCCGCTCGCCCAGACGGCCACGGAACTTCTTGTGCTTGCCTTTGGTGATGGTGGTGTTGACTGCCTTCACCTTGACGCCGAAAACGGCTTCGACCGCTTCCTTGATCATCGGCTTGGTGGCGTCCATCGCCACCTGAAACACAACCGCACCATGTTCCGAGGCCATCGTGGCCTTTTCCGTGATGACCGGCTTTTTGATCAGGTCGTAGTGTTCGGGTTTCGCGCTCATTTCAAGCCAACCTTGCCCAGACGGGCCTCCAAAGCTTCGACACCCGCCTTGGTGATCACCAGAGTGTCACGGCGCAGGATGTCATACACATTCGCGCCCATCGTCGGCAGCACGTCGATGCCTTCGATGTTGCGGGCGGCCAAGGCGAAGTTGCCGTCGACCGACGCGCCGTCGATGACCAGAACCCGCTTCCAGCCCCGTTCCTGCACGGCCTTGGCAAGGTTGGCGGTCTTGGCGTCGGCCATGGTGGCGGTGTCAATGATCACCAGTTCACCGGCTTTCGCCTTGGCCGACAGGGCGTGACGCAGGCCCAACGCGCGAAATTGCTTGGGCAGATCATGCGCGTGGCTGCGCGGTTGCGGGCCTTTGGTGACACCACCGTGACGGAAGATCGCGGCCTTCTTGGAACCGTGGCGAGCGCCGCCGGTGCCTTTTTGGCGATAGATCTTCTTGGTCGAGTAGGACACTTCGGCGCGCGTCAGTGTGGAGTGGGTACCCGCCTGGGCCTTGGACCGCTGCCAGCGCACAACGCGGTGCAGGATGTCGGCGCGCGGCTCAAGACCGAACAGCGCTTCGTCCAGATCAATGGTACCAGCTGCCGCCCCATCCAGCGTGATGACGTTCAGTTTCATGCTTCCCCCCCAACAGCTGCAACAGGTGCCGCCGAAACTTGGGCCGCACGAACCGCCGCCGGAATCGGCAGACCCGCAGGCGCCGCCTTCTTTACCGCGTCCTTGATCGTAACCCAGCCACCGGCATGACCGGGAACCGCGCCCTTGATCATCAGAAGGCCGCGTTCCGCGTCGGTGCGCACGACTTGCAGGTTCTGCGTGGTCGAACGGACAGCACCCATATGGCCCGCCATCTTCTTGCCCTTGAACACCTTGCCGGGGTCCTGGCATTGGCCCGTGGAGCCGTGCGAACGGTGCGACACCGACACACCATGGCTGGCGCGCAAGCCGCTAAAGTTGTGCCGCTTCATGGCACCCTGAAAGCCCTTGCCCGACGAAGTTCCCGCGATATCCACGAACTGGCCCGCCAGATAATGGTCGGCGGTAATTTCCGCACCCACATCGATCAGGCAATCCGCCGTCACCCGAAACTCTGCAATCTTGCGCTTGGGGGCCACGTTGGCCTTGGCGAAGTGACCGCGCTGCGCCTGGGTGGTGTTCTTGGCCTTGGCGGTGCCCGCGCCGAGTTGGACGGCGGTATAGCCATCCTTGTCGACGGTGCGTTGTGCCACGACCTGAAGGTTATCAAGTTGCAGGACCGTCACCGGTACCTGGGTTCCATTTTCAAGGAACAACCGGGTCATGCCCAGCTTTTTTGCGATTACGCCAGAGCGCATGGTTTCCGCTCCTTATACTTTGATTTCGACGTCGACGCCGGCAGCCAGGTCGAGCTTCATCAGCGCGTCCACGGTTTGCGGGGTCGGGTCGATGATGTCGAGAAGACGCTTGTGCGTCCGAATCTCCCACTGGTCGCGCGACTTCTTGTCGATGTGCGGACCACGCAGAACCGTGAATTTCTCGATCTTGTTCGGCAACGGAATCGGACCGCGCACTTGGGCACCGGTGCGCTTGGCCGTGTTGACGATTTCCAGCGTGCTGGCATCCAGAACGCGGAAATCGAAGGCCTTCAGGCGGATGCGGATGGTTTGACTTTGCATCTGTTATCTTTCTTCGGAACGTAAGTTGGACAGGTTTGCCCAACCAATAGGTTCACAGGTGTCGGGCGACAGCGGCGCGCCTTATCGGGCACGCCGCAGGTTCATTACTCAAGAATTTTCGACACAACACCTGCGCCGACCGTGCGGCCACCTTCACGGATGGCGAAGCGGAGTTTTTCTTCCATCGCGATCGGCGCGATCAGGCTGACGTTGAACTTCAGGTTGTCGCCCGGCATCACCATTTCGGTACCAGCAGGCAGTTCAACCGTGCCGGTCACGTCCGTGGTGCGGAAGTAGAACTGCGGGCGGTAGTTGGCAAAGAACGGCGTGTGACGACCGCCTTCTTCCTTGGTCAGAATATAGGCCTCGGCCTCGAACTTGGTGTGAGGCAGAACCGACTTCGGCTTGCACAGAACCTGACCCCGTTCCACGCCTTCACGGTCGATGCCGCGCAACAGGACGCCGACGTTGTCACCGGCCTCGCCACGGTCCAACAGTTTGCGGAACATTTCCACACCGGTGCAGATCGACTTCTTGGTCTCGCGGATGCCGACGATTTCCACTTCGTCACCGACATTCACCACGCCACGCTCGATCCGACCGGTGACCACGGTGCCCCGGCCCGAGATCGAGAAGACGTCCTCGATCGGCAAGAGGAACGGCTGGTCGACCGCGCGCGTCGGGGTCGGGATGTATTCGTCAACCGCCTTCAGCAGTGCCCGGACCGACATTTCGCCGATGTCGGGACGCAGGCCGATCATCGCCTGATGCGCCGAGCCTTTGATGATCGGGATATCGTCGCCGGGAT
>JAYTQA010000369.1:0-2972 GCA_043746955.1 bacterium
GTCTCCTCTGGCCCGGGCAACCTTGCCACCGTGGCCGCCCTGACGGCCCAAGCCCGCGCAGCCGGGGCGAAAGTCGCCTGCATCACCGCGGAACCCACCGGCCCCGACCCCAAAGCCGCTGACCTGACCCTGGTGATCCCGGTCCAGACCATGGCGCGCGACCAGACTGACGCCACTTCCGTCCTGCCGATGGGCTCGGTTTTCGAAGGCGCCATGTTCCTGATCTTTGAACTTCTGGTGCTCGCCCTGCGCAAACGCCTGCACGAAAGCCCGGAAACCATGCGCGCCCGGCACACCAATCTGGAATAACCCCCAGACCAAGCCCTTGGCCACCGGTGAAAAATTATTTGCTTGCACAAACGCGCGCCGCTGCGTCAGATCGGGCAAACCAGCGGCGGGATCACATGCCGGATCAGGCAAACGCGAATTTGACCACTCCGGGCCTCCAGCCCATTGCGATCCGCGTCAGCGGCTTGCGCAAGTCGTTCGGCACCCATGAGGTGCTCAAAGGTGTGTCGCTCTGCGCCCGTGAAGGCGATGTGGTGGCGATCATCGGCGGCTCGGGCTCGGGCAAATCGACCATGCTGCGCTGCGTGAACTTTCTGGAAACCCCATCCGGTGGCGAGATCGAAATCGCGGGCGAAAAGATCGCGATGAAGCCTGACGGTTCGGCGGTCAACAAGCACCAGTTGGAAAAGGCCCGCCAAAGCTTGGGCATGGTGTTTCAGAACTTCAACCTCTGGACCCACAAGACCGTGCTGGAAAACCTGATCGAGGTGCCGGTGCATGTGCTGAAAGTCCCCAAGGAGGAGGCTGTCACCCGCGCCCGCGCCCTCTTGACCCGCGTGGGGCTCGCCGAAAAAGAAGATGCCTACCCGGCCTTCATGTCCGGTGGCCAGCAACAACGCGCAGCCATCGCGCGGGCCTTGTGCATGAACCCCAAGGCGATGCTGTTTGACGAGCCGACCTCCGCGCTCGACCCCGAACTGGTCGGCGAGGTGTTGCAGGTCATCAAGGGCCTTGCCGACGAAGGCCGCACGATGATTCTGGTGACCCACGAGATGCGCTTTGCCCGCGAAGTGGCCAGCCATGTCATCTACCTGCACAACGGCGTCATCGAGGAGGAAGGTCCGCCCGAACAGCTGTTCGGCGCGCCCAAATCCGACCGTCTGAAGCAATTTCTGAAAACCGTGGGCTGATCAGGCCGTCAGCGCACCCCAAGTACACCCGACCAACCAGGAGAATCCGATGAAAAACCTCGTCCTTGCCGCCGTTGCCGTATTGGCAATGGGTACTGCGGCCATCGCCGCCCCGCTGAAATTCGGCGTGGCGGCGGAACCCTATCCGCCGTTCACCTCGCCCGATGCCAAGGGCAACTGGGTCGGCTGGGAGGTCGACTTCATGACCGCGATCTGCAAGCAGGCGGCGCTGGACTGCGTGATCACGCCGACCGCTTGGGACGGCATCATCCCGGCCCTGACCTCGGGCCAGATCGACGTGATCATGTCGTCGATGTCGATCACGGCGGAACGCGCCAAGACCATCGACTTCTCCGATCATTACTACAACACCCCGGCGATGATCGTCGCGGCCAAGGGTTCGGGCATCAAAGCCACGCCTGCGGGCCTGAAAGGCAAGATCATTGGCGTGCAGGTCTCGACCACGCACGAGGCCTATACCCAGAAGTATTTCGCCCCGGTCGCGTCCGAGGTCAAAACCTACCAGACGCTGGATGAACAGAACCAGGATTTGGCGGCAGGCCGGATTGACGCGGGCATGGCCGACAGCATCGCACTCGATGCCTTCCTGTCGACCGATGCCGGCAAGGCCTGTTGCGAAAGCGAAGGCAATGTGGCCGACGACCCGGTAATTCTGGGTCAGGGCGTGGGCTTTGGTCTGCGCAAAGGCGATCCGTTGAAAGCCAAGCTGAACGCCGCGATCAAGGCGATCCGGGCCGATGGCACCTATGCCAAGATCACCGCGAAATACTTCAAGTCCGACATCTACGGCAACGACAAGTGACCAGCTGCCCCCCGCCCACCCAACTGTCGCCCCTTGAACTTTTGGGCCTTGGCGATTGCGGGTGGGGGGCGACCCTGCTGTGGGGGTTGGAAAATTCGGTCATCATCGCCATTGGCGCCTATGCCTTGGGCTTTTCGATCGGGATCGGCGGCGCGTTCGGCAAACTGTACGGCGGCCCGGTCCTGAAGGATCTGCTCGCCACCTACACCACCATCGTGCGCGCGGTGCCTGAACTGGTGCTGATCCTGTTCCTGTTTTACGCCTTCACCGGCCTCTTGAACCAGGCGCTGCTGTCGTGGGGCTATCCCCGCGTCCAGATCTCGCCGATCATCACCGGCATCGTGGTTCTGGGCGTCGTGCAAGGGGCCTACCAGACCGAGGTTCTGCGCGGCGGCATCCTCGCGGTGCCTGCCGGCCAGATCGAGGCCGCGCGTGCGATGGGGATGCCCGCAGGCCTTTTGGCCCGCCGGATCATCATGCCGCTGATGACCGCCAACGCGCTGCCGGGGCTGGCCAATCTGTGGCTGAACGCCACCAAGGACACCGCCCTGCTGGCCGTCATCGGGTTTTCCGAACTGACCAAGGCGACCTACCAGGCCTCTGCCACCACCAAAGCGTTCTTCGTGTTCTACCCGGCGGCGATGGCGCTGTACCTTCTGATCTCGCTCACCTCGACCCTGATCATCGGCCGGATCGAGAAATGGGCCCGGCGCGGCCAGCGGGATCGGACGGGCTGATGCAGGATTTCCTCAAACCGCACCGGATCGTGCTGATCCTGCTCGCCGCAGCCTTGGTGAGCTGGTGCATCTGGGCTCTGAACTGGAGCTGGCTCGCCAATCCGAAGTACCAACTGCTGATCCTGCAAGGCATCTGGCGCACGATCTGGATCCTGGTGTCGACCATGGTGATCGGCATGACCCTCGCCATCCCGATCGGCCTCGCCCAAGCCG
>JAYTQA010000370.1:0-2972 GCA_043746955.1 bacterium
TCCGGCCAGCCAAGCGGATGCCAATCAGCGGCAGCACCCCCGCTTTGCGATCCAGGCCAACCAGGCGGTTGCCGATCACGATGGCCGACAGTGCCCCGATCAGCGCCACATAGACCGACATGTTGCGCATCAACGACAAAGGCGAGATGTCCAGAACCGGGTTCGTCGGCACCGGCTGGCCAGCTGCTTGCAGAAATGCAGCCGCGTCCAGATAGATGCGGTTGACCGTCGAAGTGGCAGACCAGCCAAGCCAGGCAGAAATCAGCACCAGTGCGACGAACATCAGCGACAGGAGGGCCACAGTTCGTTCACGCAGCACGAAACGTGCAGACTGGCGTGCGATCAGCCAGCCGGAAGAGGTGTCACCTGCCATCACGCCACCTCGGCCAGACGGCCAACCGGGGTCAGCGAAAGGTAAAGCTCCTCCAAAGCCGCATCGTCGCCATAGCGGGCCGTCACGGCTTCGATCCGGTCGTGATAAACCAGCTTGCCGTGGCTCAGCACTGCGATGCTGGTGCAGGTCTTGGCAATCTCGGAAATCAGATGGGTGTTCATGAAGATGGTCATCGCGAACTCGGTATTCAGGCGCAGGATCAAGTCGCGCAGCATCTTGATGCCCATCGGATCAAGGCCTGATGTCGGCTCATCGAGAAACAGGACATCAGGCTGGTGCAGGATGGCCTGCGCAAGCCCGACACGTTGACGCATCCCCTTGGAAAAGCCCCCGACGCGCTTGTCAGCCAGATAGGTGCAGTCGAGCAGATCGAGCACCTCTTCCACGCGCTGTTTTGGCTTCGCGACACCCGACAGGCGGGCAAAGAACGTCAGGTTCTCCACCGCCGTCAGAGTGTCGTAAAGCCGCACGTTTTCGGGGACATAGCCGATGCGGCGGCGCACCTCCAATGGGTCGTTGCAGATATCATGTCCTGCCACGTTAGCCGTCCCAGAGGCGGGGCGCGCCAGTGTGGTCAGCATCTGGATCGTTGTCGTTTTGCCTGCACCATTGTGACCTAGAAAGCCGAAGATCTCGCCTTTGGCGATGTCCATCGACAGGGCATCAACGGCAACCACCCCATCGAAAGACTGGGTGAGCCGGCTCAATCGGATCATGGGTTCAGGCATTATGGGGTTCCTTTTGCGGGTTGCGTTGCGGCGGGTTCTTGGTGGACCCTGTTTGTCTGCCCCACACCGCAGGGGTCTTTCCCGCAACTTACAGTTTTGTAATGTGGACATTTTCCGGTAACGGCGTTTGGGCAAAGGAAAAGGCGGCGCCTTGCGACACCGCCTGTCTTGTCATCGGGTCATGGATCAGTTGTTGGCGTTTTCGCCATCCTGCTGGCCGTCACCGCCATTTTCGCCGCCTTGCTGATCGTTCTCGGCCAGCGTGATGTTCATCACCTTGCCATCAGCCGGGTTGATGGCGACGGTTTTCTCGGTTCCGTCAACAAGCACCACATCGGCCATGATCAGATCAGGTGCACCGTTTTCGCCGCTCTGATATTCGATGGTCGACACCTTGCCGGTTGCTGCCGCTTCAGCGGTGGCAATCGCCTGGGCGAGGCTGGTGGGCGAGGCCAAGAAGGCCTTCGCTTCAGCCATCGAGTCTTCGGTGCCCCCGGTTCCGACGGTCGGGGTTTCGGCAAATGCCGCAGCGCCAGCGATCAGGGAAAGCGCCAGAAGCGCGCCGGTGATCGTACGAGAAGTCTTCGTTTGCATGGGTCTCTCCAGTCAATCATGACCGCAGGTCGCGGCCTGATGGATGGAACATGGGGGTGCCGCCTTACACTCAGTTGTCAGCAGCCTTACAACCTCAAGCCCCGCGAGCGGTGGGCAGATTTCCGCCGCGCTTGAAAAGCAGAACCAAGGCCGCGGCACTGAACGTTGCCCCTGTCAGAAACGTCGCCGGGGCACCAAGACTGTCCCACAGCAGCCCCGCCACAAGGCTGGCGATCACCAGCGCGACCCCGCTGACCAGATTGAAAAGCCATAAGCCGTGCCGCGCAGAGGCACCTTGGGCTGCCAAGCTCCATCTTGCTAGGCAACTTGTAAAAGCGAAACCCGGACCGATCACGGCACAGCGGCAAGCGGCAGATCGACTATCCTGCTTGGTTTACCTGCGGTTTGATGCAACGCCGCCACCAACCCGGCCTTTTCTGCGGCCAACCGGTCAGCCCCAAACGCCGCCGCCTCCAGTTGCGCATAACCGAATGCCACCGGGTCCAGTCTGTCAGCGGTCAACGACACCAACAGCAGCGGGGCCTTGCCTGTGCCATCCTGCACCACGGTTTGCGTTTCCCAGATCCGCAACACCCTACGCTGATCGGTGGCGTCGGTCTTGGTGAGTGTCGCCAATGCCGAGCGGCCAAGATGCGTCATCGGCCAAGGCGCGTGACTGCCAAGTTTCTGACGTGACGGCAGGATTGCCGACAGGATCTCGCCTGACAATGTGGCCTGCGACGATTGCCACCCGGCAGCCTTGAAGGCGGTCACCAGATCTGCCACAGCCCAGGTGGTTTGCAGCAGCATCGGCTCGCCCGGCTCGCCATCCAACAAGATGCGGTGCGCGGGTTGTTGCCGCCAGCCGGTCGCCAGCCAGTCAGCCGCGGCAATCGTGGTAAAGGGCGGGGTGGCGTCATAGCGGGCAGTAGCGGCGGACCAGCCGGTCCACAGATGCAGCGGCATGATGCCCAGCCCGGTGACCATCAGCACGGCGGCAAACATCCGGCGCGGAACGGTCACCACCCGCGCATGCAGCAGCAAGGCCATGCCACTGACCAAAGCACCGCCGAACAGCATCCCCGCCAGCACATCGCTGGGCCAATGCGCCTGCAGATACACGCGCGACAGTCCGATCAGCGCAATCAACGTGGCAAAGCTGCCGTAGACCAAACCGCGAAACCTTGCGGGCAGGGATTGCGCCAGGAACAGGGCCAGCAGGCCGAAGATGATGGTGGCCAAGGTGGAATGGCCGC
>JAYTQA010000371.1:0-2964 GCA_043746955.1 bacterium
GGGCCACGCCATCGACCCGCTTGATCCGGCGTTTCTGACGGATGACTGAAGCTCCCTTTGCCGATGGCAGGATGCGGCTGACGGTGCTGGGCGGCTACCTCGGTTCGGGCAAGACCACGTGGCTGCGCCATCAGTTGCATGTAGGCATCTTTGGCCCGGTGCATGTTGTGGTCAACGAAGCGGCCGAGACGGCGGTGGACGACGCCCTGCTGAGCGGTGCGGCCGGACTGACCCTGCTGGCGGGCGGCTGCTCGTGCTGTGTCGGGCGGGCTGACCTGATCGCCGCCTTGCGCAGCCTTTGCGATCAGCGCAGCCGAATTCCGGCCAGCGCCCTGCGCCTGCAACGCATCGTGCTGGAGACCAGCGGCCTTGCCGATCCCGGTGCCATCGTTGCCGCGATCCAGACCGATCCCATCCTGGTCAACCATATCGTCATCGATGAAACCATCGTTGTGGTCGATGCGCTGCATGGCCTCGCGCAACTAACCACCGAAGCTTTGGGCCGGCGTCAGATCGGAGCCGCTGACCGCTTGATCCTCTCCAAGGTCGATGCCGCTGACCCAAGCGCCCTGACCGCCCTGCGCGCAACGCTTCGCGGCCTTGGCCCCGGCGCCGTCCAGTCAGGCGCCATTTTGGGAGAACCTGTCACCCTGCCCGACCTGCCCGCCGATGCCGCAGCCCTGCCCTTGGCACCACTGGATGAAGACGACATCCGCGGCGCCCTCTTCCCCGCCCGGTTGACCATCGACGCTGATATCGATTGGTCGGCCTTTGCGATGTGGCTTTCGGCGTTGCTGCACGCGCGCGGCGACGACCTTGTGCGCGTCAAAGGCGTGATCCGCACCCCGGCAGGCCGTCTTTTGCTGCAAACCGTGCGCAAGGTGGTACAGTCGCCGGAAATCCTGCCAGAACAGGGTGAAAGCCGCGACGATGGCACCATCGTCTTCATCGGGCGCGGCTTTCGACCCGAGGACCTGCGCAAGTCCCTGCGGCGCTTTGCGGGCAAGACCTCGACCGAAGGATATCGCTAAACCGTCCCAGACCCGAAAGACCATTCCACAAATGCAATATCTGAAAGCCCGCGCCCTCGCCGATTCCGCCGTCACTTTCGATTTTGCAACGTCCATCGGGGTGGAGGCTTCATCCCTCGTCCATGCGGCACAGCTTTGCCTGACCAAGGGCATGGCGGAGGGCGCACTGCCCGGCGCAACCGAGGTCAGCCAGGCCTTCTGTTCGGTCACGCTGCATTATGACTGCCTCCTGACCGCGCAAGCCACCCTGATCGCACAGGTCGAGACCCTGCTGGCCGGGGTGAGTGTCACAGCACGTCCCGCCGGGCGGCATTGGGAATTGCCCTGCTGCTACCGGGGCGATCTTGCCCCCGACCTGCCGGATCTGGTGCTGCGACTGGCGGTTGATCCGGCGGAAATCATCACCCTGCACAGCCAGACGGCCCTGATCGTCTATGCCTTGGGGTTTCTGCCGGGCCTGCCCTTCATGGGAGACCTGCCGCGCAGTCTGGCCCTGCCGCGCCGGACCGAGCCGCGCACGCAGGTGCCCGCCGGATCGGTGGCCATCGCAAACGGAATGTGCGTGATCTATCCGTGGGTCAGTCCGGGCGGCTGGCACATCCTTGGCAATTGCCCCGTGCCTCTGTTCGACGTCGGCCGTGCGGTTCCCGCTTTGCTGGCCGCCGGGGATCGGGTCCGGTTCCGGCCGATCGACGCTCACACGCACCGCGACCTTTCGGATCAGGTGCGGTTTGGTAACCTTGACCCCCTGACCTTCCTGAAAGAGGCGCAACCATGACCCCTGTGTTGAAGGTCATGGACGCTGGCGTGAGAACGCTGGTTCAGGATCAGGGCTTTTGCAACGCGCGCGGCATCGGAGTCCCTGCGGGCGGCGTGCTGGATCGCAGCGCCCAGCGGCTGGTCAACGCCTTGCTGGGCAATCCGGCTCAGACCGAGGTGCTGGAGGTGGCCATGTCATCGCCCTGTCTGCGGGCCTCAGGCGGGACTGTCTGGGTCGCCACCTCTGCCGGACTGAGCGGCGTGATCACCTCCCCGAACGGGGCAAGCCGGGCGCTGGCCGAATGGAGGGCCACTTGGCTGAACGAAGGGGATGAACTGCGTCTGGCGCCTCCCTCCTGTAGCGTGGCGACGCTGGGCATCGGCGGCGGTCTTGACGTGCCGAAGATGCTGGGTAGCCGGTCAACCTGCGAAAAGGCCGGGTTTGGTGGTTTCAAGGGGCGCAGTCTGGTTGCGGGGGATATCTTGCCGGTTGGCCACTATGAGGCCAAGGCCCATCAGGCAGACCGTGGGTTTCGCACTAAGCCGTACCTCGCAACCGGGCCGATCCGTGTGGTGGCCGGACCGCAGCCGGAAAACTTCACCCAAGCCGCCTATGCCACATTCTTCGGGACAGGCTACCTTGTCACAGCCCGGATGGACCGGATGGGGATGCGGCTGCAGGGCACGCCTCTGGAGCATTCCGGCCCGGGAGCCGCCGACATCATCTCTGACGGGGCCGCACCGGGGGCCATTCAGGTGCCGGGCAACGGATTGCCTATCATCCTCTTGGCCGATGCGCAGACCACTGGAGGCTATCCCAAGATCGCCACCGTGATCCGGGCCGATCTGCCACGGCTGGCGGCTTGCCTGCCCGGTGACGTCCTGCGGTTCGCCGGCGTGACGGTGGCCCAAGCGGAGGCCGCGGCGCGCGCACAGGACCGCGACCTCGCCGCCGTGACGGCAAGCATCACCGAAATCAGCCTGGCCAGCCGCGTCGCGCCAGAGCTTTTGGCTCTCAACCTCATCAGTGGCATGGTGGACATGGCGCGCCCAAACCACTTTCCGGGTCATATTTCCGATCCCGATAGCACACCTGACTAGGGCTGGATCAACAGGTCTGCCGTGCAGTTGAGCGAACGATGGCAGTTTAATAGAGTCTGTCTGGCGATGACAG
>JAYTQA010000372.1:0-7868 GCA_043746955.1 bacterium
CATAAATCCCGCGCCCGACCACCATATTGCGGTCGCCGTCGCCATCGGAGGCGGCGCCAAAATCCGGCGCATTCGGCCCCATCATCTCATCCATCAGCACCTTGGCCCAGGTCGGGTTCGGGTCGGGGTGCATCCCGCCAAAGTCGGGCAAGGGTGTTGCGTTCACACAACTGCCCGGCGCCGCACCAAGGCGTTTTTCAAGGATTTCAACCGCATAAGGCCCGGTGACGGCGCACATCGAATCCATCCGCATCCGAAACCCGCGCTTGAACATCGCGCGGATCGCGTCAAAGTCGAACAAGCTCTCCATCAGGGTGGCATAGTCGGCCACCGGGTCGACCACATCGACCACCATGCCGCCCAAGGTGGAGCGGCCGATTGCGGCGAGGTCGACGTCCTGCGCCTCGACGATCTTATAGGCGGTGATCGTGGTGGTGCGCTGGAACATGGCCTCGGTCACGGTTTCGGGTGCCGGACCACCATTGGCCATGTTGAACTTGACGCCGAAATCTCCCTGCGGCCCGCCGGGGTTGTGCGACGCGCTCATGATAATGCCGCCATCAGTTTTATGGAGCCGGATCAGGTGGCTGGCAGCCGGGGTCGACAGCAAAGCCGCTTGGCCCACGATCACCCGCGCCGCCCCGTTGGCCGCTGCCATCCGCAAGATCACCTGTGCTGCGCGATCGTTGAAATAGCGCCCGTCGCCGCCAAGGACGAAAGTTTTGCCAGACCCATCCGGGTTTCGGGCCCCCACCACGTCAAAAATCGCCTGGACGAAGTTTTCCAGATAATGCGGCCCCATGAACACCGGAGTTTTCTTCCTCAGGCCAGAGGTGCCGGGCTTTTGCCCCGCGATGGCATGGGTGGCGACGGTGGTGACGCTCATTTCGGTGGTCCTCCCGGATCGGCGGTAAAGATTAGGACAGCATTGGCCGGCACGGTCAGGCCCGGCTTGGCCAGGTGTTCCGGCGCCAGCGGTTGGGTGGTATCAATGATCAGGTGCCAACCGGGCTCGGTATGGGGCAAGATCAGATTTTGTTCCGGGCCCGCGTTGAAGACGGCAAAGATCACGTCCGGCCCGGCCGGCCGTTCCGCCGCCATGCGCAATTCCACACAAAGACAGCGAAACGCCGGGTCATGCCATTCGGCAGCTTGGGGTTCGCGCCCGTCGGCATGGCGCCAGATCACATCGGGCAGACCTTCGCGGTGACGCTGGCGGCCATGCAGGAACCGTTGCTGGCGCAGCACCGGATGGGCGAAGCGCAGCGCAATCAGCCGGGCGGTAAAAGCGGCCAGCGCCAGATCGGCCTCGGCCCAGTCGATCCAGTTGGTCTCATTGTCCTGGGCGTAGGCGTTGTTGTTGCCGCCCTGAGAGTGGCCCAACTCGTCGCCCGCAAGGATCATCGGCGTGCCCTGACTGACCAGCAAGGTCGCCAGCATGTTGCGCTTGCGCTGGCTGCGGGCGGCATTGATCAGCGCATCAGTGGTCGGGCCCTCGACCCCGAAGTTATCGGAGCGGTTTTCGGTATGGCCATCGCGGTTGTCCTCGCCGTTGGCGAGGTTGCGCTTGACGGTAAAGCTGACCACATCCTGCAGGGTGAAGCCATCATGTGCGGTCAGGAAATTGACCGAGGCGCTGGCACCGCGCCCGTCATGGTCAAAATTCTCCGAGGATCCCAGGATCCGCTTGGCGAGGTCGGGCGTCATGCCGGCATCGCCCCGCCAATAGCGGCGCACCCCGTCGCGGTATTTGTCGTTCCATTCGGCGAAAGGATGCGGATAGCCGCCCAGTTGATAGCCGCCGGGGCCCAGATCCCACGGCTCGGCAATCAACTTCACCGCTGCCAGAACCGGGTCTTGGCGCAGCACGTCGAAAAAGCCGGCCCCGGGGTCAAAACCGCCCGGTTCACGCCCGAGCGAGGTCGCAAGGTCAAAGCGAAAGCCGTCGATCCCGAAATGGGTGACCCAGTGGCGCAGACTGTCGGCGATCATCCGCAAGACCATGGGATGCGTGGTGTTCAGCGCGTTGCCGGTGCCGCTGTCATTGGCGTAATACCGCCCGCCGCCCGCCAGCCGGTAATAGCTGCGGTTGTCAAAGCCGCGGAACGACAGGGTCGGCCCCAGTTCGTCGCCCTCGCCGGTGTGATTATAGACCACGTCAAGGATCACCTCGATCCCGGCCTGATGCAGCCGCCAGACCATCTCGCGGAATTCCTGACGCGGCTGGCGCGCGGCATAGCGTGGCTCGGGGGTGAAAAACCCCATCGTATTATAGCCCCAGTAGTTGGTCAGGCCTTTGGCGACCAGAAAACGGTCGTCGAAAAAGCCCTGGACCGGCAGCAGTTCGACCGCCGTGACGCCGAGCTTGACCAGATGATCGACCATCGCCGGATGGGCGATGCCGGAATAGAGGCCCCGCGCGTTGGGCGGCACCGCCAGATTGCGCATGGTCAGGCTTTTGACATGCGCTTCATAGATCACACTTTCCGCCAGCGTGCGGGTCGGCCCCTTGGCCAAGGCGGGCATGGCGCGCTCATCGACCACCACCGACTTCGGCACGGCGAAGGCGCTGTCGCGGGTGTCATAGGACAAATCGCCCCGGTTGGAGCCGATCCGGTAGCCCATCAGCGCATCTGACCATCTCAGCCGACCGTCCCACGCCCTGGCATAGGGGTCGATCAGCAGTTTATGCGGGTTAAACCGGTGGCCCTCCTCGGGCGCATAAGGCCCGTGAACCCGGTAGCCGTAGCGTTGGCCCGCTTTCATGCCATCGACGCGCAGGTGCCAGATGTCGCCTTCGCGTTCGGTGATCAACAGGCGGGCCATCTCGCGGCGGCCATCGTCGGAGAACAGGCAGAGTTCGATGAAATGGGCGTTGGCGGAAAAGACGGCGAAGTTGACGCCGCCTTCGTCCACACTGGCCCCCATCGGCCACGGCCGTCCGCAGGCGGTGGTCAGGCCCGGCAGGATACCCGGCAAATTGCTGCGCGGCGCGGTCACACCAGCAGGCTTTCATAAAGGGCTGCGTATTCCCGCGCCGAATTGGCCCAGGACACATCCTGCTTCATCGCGTTTTTCTGGACCCGGGCCCAAAGTTTGGGATCGGCGTGCAAGGCCAATAGTTGGCGCATCGCGGTGGCAAACGCCACCGCATCGGTCGGATGAAAGGTGATCCCGGTCGCCACGCCGGCAGAGATTGCCGCCGGATTGGCATGAATGACGGTATCCGCCAGCCCGCCGACCGCCGCCACCACCGGCAAAGTGCCATAGCGCAACCCGTACAACTGGGTCAGACCACAGGGCTCGAACCTTGAGGGCACCAGCACCGCGTCGCCGCCGGCAAACAAGCGGTGGCTGAGCGCCTCGTCATAGCCGATCCGCAAGCCGACCCGGCCCGGATAGCGCGCGGCCAGATCGCGCATCGCCCCCTCCAGGCCCGGATCGCCCGAGCCTAACACCACCAGCCCGCCGCCCGCCTCGATAAACTCGGGCAAGACTTGCGGGACCAGATCAATGCCCTTCTGATCGGTCAACCGGCTGACGATGATGGCCAGCGGCCCCGGCACCTCCAGCCGGAACTGCGCGCACAAGGCCGCGCGGTTCGCGGCCTTGCCCTGCATCGCACGGGCGGAATAGGGCAGCGGCTCGATCTGCGGGTTCCAGACCCCGGCATCAACCCCGTTCAGAATACCGCTGACCACCCCGGCCCGTGCGCCGATCACGCCCTGCAGCCCCAGACCAAACTCCGGCCGCATGAGTTCGGCGGCATAGGTCGGCGAGACGGTGGTGATCCGGTCAGAGGTGACCAACCCGGCCTTGAGGCTGGAAAGTCCGCCGAAATATTCCAGAGCGCCGGGGTAGAACTGGTCGGCGGGCAGGCGCAACTCGGCCAGAAGGTTGCCCGAAGCCCAGCCCTGAAACGCGATGTTATGAATGGTCATCACCGAGCCTACCCCTTCGGACCCGCCATAGGCGAGGTAGGCCGGCGCGAAACCTGCCTGCCAGTCATGGACATGCAGCACATCGGGCTTCCAGCCGTCGGTGGCACCCTCGCGGGCGATCCGTGCGGCCACCCAGGACAAAGCCGCAAAGCGCTGCGGATTGTCGCCCCAATCGCCGGTCGGGCTGGCATAGGGCCCGCCCAAACGATCAAAAAGATGCGGCGCATCCAGCAGCATCACCTCCAGGCCGTCGACGCTGCCCAGAAAAACCCGGCCCGGCCCGCCCCACAGGCCTTCTTCGCGCCAGACCTCGCGCCAGCCGTCCAGCCGGGCCCGCAACCCCCGGTAGGCCGGCAGCAAAACCCGCATCTCCCAACCCAAAGGCGCCAGCGCCCCCGGCAGCGCCCCCACCACATCGGCCAGCCCACCGGTTTTGACCAGAGGCACGCATTCGGAGGCTACCGACAGAACCCGACCTTTGAGCTTCATCGTGTAACCCCTTTCATCTGGGCAAAAATACTCTGGGGGGCACGGGGGGCTAGCCCCCCCGCTTGGCCCGGCAGATGCAACGTCAGCCGAGCTTGGCTGCCCGCGCATCCAGCATATCTTGGGTGATCAGCACAATGCCACCTTCACTGCGGCGGAACCATTTCACATCGTCGTCGGCATCCTCGCCGACCACCAGCCCGTCGGGGATGGTGACACCGCGGTCGATCACACAATTCTTCAGGCTCGCGTTGCGGTGCACCGTCACGTAAGGCAGCACCACCGCCGATTCCAGACTGGAAAAGCTGTGGGTCCGCACCCCGGTGAACAACAGAGAATTGCGCACCTCTGACCCCGACACGATGCAATCGCCCGACACCAGCGAGGATACCGCCATCCCGCGCCGCCCGGCCTCGTCATGGATGAACTTGGCAGGCGGCACGCTTTCGGCATAGGTCCAGATCGGCCAGGCGTTGTCGTACAGGTCCAGCTTCGGGATAAAATCGGTCAGGTCGATATTGGCCTGCCAGAACGCGTCGATCGTGCCGACATCGCGCCAGTAGGGTTCCTGCTCCAAACCGCTTTTCACGCAGCTTTCGGAAAACTTGTGCGCCATCGCCTTGCCGCCCTTCACGATGGCCGGGATCAGGTCCATCCCGAAATCGTGCTGCGAATTGTCATCGGCCATGTCGCGGACCAGCAGCGAGCGCAGAAAAGTCCAGTCGAAGATATAAATCCCCATCGAGGCCAAAGCATGGTCCGGGTCACCGGGGATGGCTGGCGGATCTTTCGGCTTTTCGAGAAACTGGGTGATCCGCATGGTCTTGTCGACATGCATCACGCCAAAAGCCGTCGCCTCTATCCGGGGCACTGTCAGGCAGCCGATGGTGACATCGGCGCCAGAATCCACATGCTGTTGCAGCATGATCTCGTAATCCATCTTGTAGATATGGTCGCCGGCCAGGATCACGGCATATTTGATGTTATAGCTGTCGATGATGTCGATGTTCTGCGCCACAGCATCGGCGGTGCCGCGATACCAGTTGGTCTCGTCCATCCGCTGCGACGCGGGCAGAATATCCAGATATTCATTCCGCTCGGCCCGCAGGAACCCCCAACCGCGCTGCATATGGCGGATCAGCGAGTGCGCTTTATATTGCGTGGCAATCGCCATCTTGCGGATGCCGGAGTTGAGCGCATTCGACAAGGCAAAGTCGATGATCCGGGTTTTGCCACCGAAATAGACCGCCGGTTTGGCCCGCCGGTCGGTCAGCTCTTTCAGACGCGACCCGCGCCCGCCAGCCAGCACGAACGCCATCGCCTGGCCTGCCAGCCGCGCATTGGGTTTTGGTTGCATGTCATCCTCCCGAGATGTGCGGTCGTTGCCGCAAAAAGGTTACCCTTGCCGGAAATACAGCGTCGCCAGCGGTGGCACCGTCACCATGGCCGAATGCGCCATGCCGTTCCACACCTCTGGCTCGGCTTTCAACCCGCCCAGGTTGCCGCGATTGCCGCCGCCGTAGACCGCCGCATCGGTGTTGAGAACCTCCACCCATTTGCCCTTGGCAGGCAGCCCCAGCCGCATCCGCCGTTCGATCGGCGTCATGTTGCAGACGATGGCGATCATCGGGTCGGCGGGCTTGCCCTTGCGGACCCAGGAATAAGTCGAGCCTTCGGCGTCATTGCCGTCGATCCACTGGAACCCCTCGGGCGTGGTGTCTTTGACATGCAGTGCTGGATTGTCACGGTAGACCTTGTTCAGGTCGCGGACCAAGGACTGCACACCCCGATGTTCGGCCACATCCAACTGGTGCCAGTCGAGGCTTTCGGCGTGGTTCCATTCCGCGCCCTGGCCAAACTCCTGCCCCATGAACAGAAGTTTCTTGCCGGGATGCGCCCACATGAAGCCGTAATAGGCCCGCAGGTTGGCGAACTGTTCCCAACCGTTGCCCGGCATTTTCGCCAGCATCGAGCCTTTGCCATGGACGACTTCATCATGGGAAATCGGCAGGATGTAATTTTCCGACCACGCATAGACCAGGCCGAAGGTCATCTGGTGATGGTGATACTTCCGGTAGATCGGGTCTTTCGCCATGTAAGACAGGGTGTCATTCATCCAGCCCATGTTCCACTTGAAGCCAAAGCCAAGCCCGCCAGTGCTGACCGGACGCGACACTCCGGGAAAGGCGGTGCTTTCCTCGGCCACCGTCATGATGCCGGGCACCTCGCCATAGCAGATCGTGTTGGCGCGTTGCAGGACGGATATAGCCTCGTAATTCTCGCGCCCGCCATCTTTGTTGGGCAGCCATTGGCCCGCCTCACGCGAGTAATCGCGGTAGAGCATCGAGGCCACAGCATCGACCCTGAGGCCGTCAATGTGGAATTCCTCCAGCCAATACAGCGCGTTAGAGATCAGGTAATTCGACACCTCGGTCCGGCCATAGTTATAGATCAGGGTGTTCCAGTCCTGATGGAAGCCCTCACGCGGGTCGGCGTGTTCGTAGAGGGGCGTCCCGTCAAACAGGCCCAAACCATGCGCGTCGGTCGGAAAGTGGCCCGGCACCCAGTCGATCAGCACGCCCACGCCCTTGGCATGGGCCGCCTCGATCAGCACGCGGAATTCCTGCGGCGTGCCGTGGCGGATCGTCGGGGCGAACATGCCGACCGGCTGGTAACCCCATGATCCGTCGAACGGATATTCCGATATCGGCATCAACTCGATATGGCTGAAACCCATGTCGGCCACGTAATCGACCAGTTGCTCGGCCAGTTCGACATAGCTGAGCATCCGGTTGCCCGGCGCGCGCTTCCAACTTCCCAGATGCACCTCATAGACCGAAATCGGGCTTTCGATGTTTTGCAGCGCCTGGCGTTTGGTCATCCATTTCGCATCGCCCCAAACCCGCGGCGAAATATCGCGCACCACCGAGGCGTTGGCGGGCGGGTGTTCCGACCCAAAGCCGACCGGATCGGCCTTGAGCGGCATCACCGCGCCATTGGCTGCGCGGATTTCGTATTTGTAGCTGGTGCCGTCCGGCAGGCCGGGCATGAAAATCTCCCACACGCCGGTCGCCCCGCGCCTGCGCATCGGGTTGCGCCTGCCGTCCCAGATGTTGAAATCACCCACCAGTGAGACGCGCTGCGCATTCGGCGCCCAGACGGCGAAGTGCGTGCCAGCAACCCCTTCATGCGTCATCAGATGCGCGCCCAACACATGCCACAACCGGCGCAAGGTGCCTTCGCCCAAGAGGTATTCGTCCATCTCGCCCAGGACCGGGCCGAAGCGGTAGGGGTCATCAAACTCCCATTCGGTGCCTGCGGCACTGGCGCGCAGGCGGTAGTCGGTCTTTTTGGCCAGAACTGCCTGAAACAGGCCGGGAAACCCCGCAACCTGCACCGCGTCCACCGGCTTTGCGGCGGTGCCGGCCGGCAGCAGCGCCA
>JAYTQA010000373.1:0-2955 GCA_043746955.1 bacterium
AAACAGCGCCCATAACGCGCCGAGCGTGATCAGCGGCACCACCCACGGCCCCGGCTGCGGGATCGGCGTGATGGCACCGTCCAGCCCTGCCACCCAATGCGCCACAAACAAGATCCACTGCGAGGCCCAGCCCATCACCGCGAGCGCCGGTCGCGCCAGCCCGATCGGGGCCAACAAAGCCGCCATTGCGCCCGCCCCCATCAGCACATCCATCACCGGCACGGTCAGAAGGTTGGCGAACAGCCCGTAGGCGGTCAGCCGGTTGAAGGTCGCCGCCGAATAGGGTGCGGTGGCCACCCCCGCCAACACCGAACTTGCGGCCAGCATCACCACCGGCCTCAGCCAGCCCGGCAGGCCGCGTTCGGTCACAAACCGCTGGGTCGGGGCGAACCCGGCAATCAGGCCGATGGTAGCGGCAAACGACAATTGGAAGCCCGGCGACATCAGGCTTTCGGGTTGCCAGATCAGCAAGATCAATGCCGCCAGTGCGACCGACCGCAGGGTCAGCGCGCGCCGGTCCAAGGCCACAGCGCCCAGCATGATCGACACCATCAGGAATGCCCGGGTGGTCGCCACATTGGCCCCTGACAGGATCAGGTAGAACAAGGCCACGCCAAACGCCACATAGGCCGCCGCCTTCTTGGTGTTGATCCGCAGTGACACCGGCGGGATCAGCGCCAGCCCATAGCGGATCAGCGCGAAGACAAATCCGGTCAGAAACGCCATGTTCATCCCCGAAATCGCCAGCAAATGCGCCAGCGACGAGATGCGCAGGTCCTTGACCACGGCGGCCGATATTTCGGATCGGTCGCCGGTCAGCGCACCGGACGCAAAGGCCCCGGCATCACCCGGCACCGCCGCCATGATCTTGGCGGAAAGATGGTTGCGCAGGCGGTTGACGCTCGCGTCCCACGGACCGGGCGGTGCCCAGGTCATCACCGGGGCAGCGGTGTAGCCGACCGCGCCCAACTGCTGGAACCAGGCCATGCGGCGGAAATCGAAGCCCCCCGGCTCTGACGCGCCTTCGGGGGCGGCGATCCGGGCGGTCACCTCGACCGTCGTGCCCGGCTCATAGGGCTGCGGCGGGGCCGGGCCGTGCAGGGCCACGCGGACGGTGAAGGGCGTGGCATCGGGGGCAACCTCCGATAGCACCGCCTGATCCAGCGTCAGGCGCACCGCATCTGATTGCGAGCGGTCAATATCCACGATCCGGCCCTGAACCGCGCCATAATACGGGGCCGCCAGCATCGGCGAGGTCACCAGCCAGACCCGCGCGCCACAGGCCAGCGCCCCCAAACCCACACAAGCCAGCGCCAAAACAAATGGCCGGATCACCCAAGGGCCAAACCGGGCGAGCAGCGCCAGCGCCACCACCGCGCCGCCCGCAGATTGGTAAAACCCCAAGCCCGGTTCGACGGCCAGGCCGAACCACAGGCCGATCCCGACCGACAAAAACACCGGCACGAACAAAAACAGATCGACCGGCGCTTCGGACACTGCGCTAAGCTGCCGCATCAGCCAATCTGCCCGGACCGCCGCCACCTTGTCTTGCCCCGCGCATTTGCCTAAACCTGCCGCGAGCCTAGGCTCAGGATGGTTTCCACAAGGTTAACGCGCCCATGCCCGCCCAGAATTCAGATGCCCCAATCGTCACCCGTTTTGCGCCCTCGCCCACCGGCTATCTGCACATCGGCGGTGGGCGAACGGCGCTTTTCAACTGGCTTTATGCGCGGGGGCGCGGCGGCAAGTTCCTGCTGCGGATCGAGGATACCGACCGCGAACGCTCCACCCCAGAGGCCACCGCCGCCATCCTGCGCGGCCTGACCTGGCTTGGCCTCGACTGGGACGGCGAGGTGGTCAGCCAGTTCGACCGCAAGGACCGTCATGCGCAGGTCGCGCACGAGATGCTGACATTAGGTACCGCCTATAAGTGCTTCAGCACCAAGGAGGAAATCGACAGCTTCCGGGCTGAGGCAGAGGCCAAGGACACCTACGCGGTGTTTCAAAGCCCGTGGCGCGGGGCCGACCCTGCGAGCTATCCAAACTTGCCCTATGTCATTCGGATGATGGCGCCGCGCATGGGTGACACAATAATTGATGACCGGGTTCAGGGAAAAGTTACGTTTCGCAACGATCAACTGGACGACATGATTGTGCTGCGTTCGGATCTGACCCCGACTTACATGCTCGCCGTGGTGGTGGATGACCGTGATATGGGGGTGACGCATGTCATTCGCGGCGACGATCACCTCGCCAATGCCGCCCGTCAAACCATGGTTTATAATGGCATGGGTTGGAAGGTGCCGGTCTGGGCACATATCCCGTTGATCCACGGGCCCGATGGCAAGAAGCTGTCCAAACGCCATGGGGCGCTGGGGGTCGAGGAGTATCAGGCCATGGGCTACCCCGCAGCTGGCATGCGCAACTATCTGACTAGGCTCGGTTGGGCGCATGGCGATGCCGAGGTGTTCACCTCCGACGAAGCCCGCGCGATGTTCGACCTTGACGGCATCGGTCGCGCCCCGGCCCGATTAGATTTCAAGAAGCTGGAGCATATCTGCGGCCAGCATATCGCCATGGCTTCCGATGCTGCGCTGCTGCATGAACTGACGGCTTACCTGGCTGTCACCGGAAAACCGGCGCTGACCGGCCGCCAACAAGCGCTGATGCTGAAGGCGATGTATTGCCTGAAGGACCGCGCGAAGACCTTCCCGGAACTGCTTGAAAAGGCTCAGTTTGCGCTGACCTCACGGCCGGTTGCGCCCGATGCGGCGGCGGCAGCGCTTCTGGATGCGGTATCCCGTGGTATGCTGAAAGCGTTGACGCTGCAGTTGCAAAGTGTAGACTGGGAAAAGCCCATCCACTTCGCTGCGTGCCGTCACCAAGCGACGCCGGGGCGCCACTTTTTTCACCCGCGCCATGCGCAGTATTTCCAGTACGCGGATATACATCCAG
>JAYTQA010000374.1:0-19386 GCA_043746955.1 bacterium
CCAGCAGCTTGCGGACGTCTTCGAAATGCAGGCCGGTGGTCGGTTCGTCGAGGATATAGAGCGTGCGGCCGGTAGCACGGCGGGAAAGTTCCTTCGACAGCTTGACCCGCTGCGCTTCACCGCCCGACAAAGTGGTCGCCTGCTGGCCGACCTTGATGTAGCCCAAACCCACTTCGCACAAAGCATCCATCTTTTCGCGGATCGCCGGAACCGCCTGAAAGAAGTCCTTGGCATCTTCACATGTCATATCAAGAACGTCGGCTATGCTCTTGTTTTTGAACTTGATCTCCAAAGTCTCGCGGTTGTAGCGGTGGCCTTTGCAGGTCTCGCAGGTCACGTAAACATCGGGCAGAAAGTGCATCTCGATCTTGATGACGCCGTCGCCCTGACACGCCTCGCACCGCCCGCCTTTGACGTTGAAGCTGAAGCGGCCGGACTGATAGCCGCGCGCTTTCGCCTCGGGCAGACCGGCAAACCAATCCCGGATCGGGGTGAAAGCCCCGGTGTAGGTGGCGGGATTTGACCGTGGCGTGCGGCCAATCGCGCGCTGGTCAATGTCGATCACCTTGTCGAGGTGCTCAAAGCCACGGATCGTCTCGCAAAATGCCGGCGTCTCATGCGCGCCGTTCAGCCGCATCGCGGCGGTTTTGAACAGCGTCTCAATCGTCAACGTCGACTTGCCGCCACCTGAAACCCCGGTCACGCAAACGAACATCCCCAATGGAAAATCCGCCGTCATGCCCTTCAGGTTGTTGCCGGTGGCATTCACCACGGTCAGCTTTTTGCCATTGCCCTTGCGCCGCACCTTGGACACCGGAATAGCACGGCGGCCCGACAAATACTGCCCGGTCAGGCTGGCCGGATCGGCGGCAATCTGGGCCGGAGTGCCGCGTGAGACGACCGCGCCGCCATGCACGCCAGCACCCGGCCCCATGTCGAACACGTAATCCGCCGCGCGGATCGCATCCTCGTCATGTTCAACCACCAGCACCGTATTGCCCGCATCGCGCAGGTTTTTCAGCGTGGTCAGCAACCGGTCATTGTCGCGCTGGTGCAGCCCGATTGAGGGTTCGTCCAGCACATAAAGCACACCGGTCAGACCCGAGCCGATCTGGCTGGCGAGGCGGATCCGCTGGCTTTCCCCGCCCGACAAAGTCCCGGCATTCCGGCTCATCGTCAGGTAGTCCAGACCGACATTCACCAGAAAGCCAAGACGCTCGCGGATTTCCTTGAGGATCGACCTGGCGATTTCGTTGTGCTGGTTGGTCAGTTGGCCGGGGACCGAGCCGATCCAGAGATGCGCCTCTTTGATCGACATTTGCACGACCTGACCGGCATGAAGGCCCGCGATCTTGACGGCCAAAGCCTCGGGCCGCAGACGGTAGCCTTGGCAGGTGCCGCAGGGGCGGTTGTTTTGAAAACGCTCCATCTCCTCCCGGCTCCAGCTGGAGTCGGTTTCCTTATAACGCCGCTCCATGTTCGGAATGACGCCTTCAAAGATCCGCTTGACGGTGTAGATGCGGCCACCTTCATCATAGCGGAATTCAATCTCTTCACCGCCGGAACCACGGATGAAAACGTGCTTGACGTTCTCGGGCAGATCCTTCCATTTCTTTTTCTTGTCAAAGCCGTAGTGGCTGGCCATCGCGTCAATCGTCTGGGTGAAATAGGGGCTTTTCGACTTGGCCCACGGGGCGATGGCACCCTGCAACAGTGCCAGACTTTGGTCGGGCACCACCAGATGTTCGTCAAAGAACAACTCCACCCCAAGGCCATCACAGGCCGGGCAGGCACCAAACGGGGCGTTGAACGAGAACAGGCGCGGCTCAATCTCGGCAATCGTGAAGCCAGAAACCGGGCAGGCAAATTTCTCGGAATAGGTGATCCGGATACCTTCGCCCTCCGCAGGCGCGGTTTCAATCACCGCGATGCCATCGGCGAGGTTCAAGGCGGTGCGGAAACTGTCGGCCAGCCGGGTTTGCAGCCCGTCCTTGACCACGATGCGGTCGACCACCACGTCGATGTCGTGGCGCAGTTTCTTGTCGAGGGTCGGCGGCTCCTCCAGATCATGGAACGCGCCGTCAACCTTGACGCGCTGGAAGCCCTGCTTGCGCAGGTCCAGAAACTCCTTGCGATATTCGCCTTTGCGGTCGCGGACGATCGGGGCCAGCAGATAGGCCCGCGCGCCCTCGTCCATCGCCATCACCGCATCGACCATGTCCTGCACCTGCATCGCGGTGATCGGCAGGCCGGTGGCCGGCGAGTAAGGAATCCCGACGCGGGCGAACAACAGGCGCAGGTAGTCGTAGATTTCCGTGACGGTGCCGACCGTGGAGCGCGGGTTTTTCGAGGTGGTTTTCTGTTCAATCGAAATCGCCGGCGACAGGCCACTGATATGGTCAACATCAGGTTTGCCAGCCATATCCAGGAATTGCCGTGCATAGGCCGACAGGCTTTCGACATAGCGGCGCTGGCCTTCGGCATAGATCGTATCGAAGGCCAGCGAGGATTTGCCCGACCCTGACAGCCCGGTAATCACCACGAGCTGATCGCGCGGAATATCAACATCCACGTTCTTCAGATTGTGCTCGCGCGCGCCGCGCACCTCGATGAATTTCTGCTCAGCCATGGCCCACCCCGTTAATAGCCATAAGATAGGGCGGAACCGGGGGCTTTCCAACCGGAAAAAGTGAACGAAGTATGAACAAATGCGCGGCGGCGGACAAGTTCCTGTGGACCCTTTGCGGATTGGCCGGCAAGATCAGATATCAGGCAATCGCCGGAAAGGTTGTGCTGGATACGCCACCCGCACCGGGGACATGAAAAAGGGGCTGGAAAACCAGCCCCCTTGGACCATTCATGGCCGTCGTTCAGACGGTTTTGCGGCGGCGCAAAGCCGCAAGACCACCCAGACCCGCCAGCAGCAGAGCACCCGCGGCAGGCACCGGCACGGCTGCGGTTTGGATCATCACATTGTCCAGGATCGGGCCACCGTTGTCGCCCGGACTGTTGCCCACATCGGCAAAGTGCAGCAACTCGGTCATCGCAGACGCCGTGAACATCGCGGTGATGTGCAGGAACGTGCCGGACCCGCTGAGGATCGGCGGGCCGTAGCTGGTGTTCAGGCTGCCGATACCGTAACCCAAAGCCTCGTTGTTGCCCGAGCCGTTGTTGTAGCCGACATCGAAGCTAAGCAGATATTTCGCCCCCGCCGTCAGCCCGGAAATCAGCTGCGAAATCGCGCCCGCTTGGCCCGTGGAGCCGTTCATGTCGATGTAGCGCCCGAGGCCGTACCACTGGTAAAAGCCGGTGCCGATCACATCCTCCGAGCCGACACCCTGCGTCCAGCCATTCGGCGTCAGGTCCAGGCCGAGGCTGTTCGATTCGAAATCGTCGGTGAACACCACAGATGCCGACGCCGACCCGACCGACAGGATCGTCGCCAAAGTCGCCACCAAAAATAGTCTTTTCATCATCTTGCCTTTCACGAACCATGAGACTTAAACCGATTAAAAGCCTTTTGGATTAAAAGGCTTTCAATTTCAAGACTAATCCAAAAAATCAGCCATACCTCAATGAAAGGCCCGGCAATTGGGCCCTCCCGGAGATATTGTTTAAAAGCCAGCAACAATCACCGCCGGAACCGCCGGGCAACCTTGCCTTACATGTGGATCACCCGGCCATAGGCGTCCAGCACCGCCTCGTGCATCATCTCTGACAGGGTCGGATGCGGGAAAACCGTGTTGATCAGGTCTTGCTCGGTGGTCTCCAGCTGGCGGCCGATCACATAGCCCTGGATCAGTTCGGTCACTTCGGCGCCGATCATATGGGCGCCCAGAAGCTCGCCGGTTTTGGCGTCGAACACGGTTTTGATCATCCCCTCAACCTCGCCCAAAGCAATCGCCTTGCCGTTGCCGATGAACGGGAAATGGCCGACCTTGACGGTAAAGCCCGCGTCCTTGGCCTTCTGTTCGGTCATCCCGACCGAAGCGATCTGCGGATAGCAATAGGTGCAACCGGCGATCGAGCCGGGCTTGATCGGATGCGGATGAAGCCCTGCGATCAGTTCGGCCACCATCACACCTTCATGGCTGGCCTTGTGGGCGAGCCACGGCGCGCCGGCGATGTCGCCAATCGCATAGAGGCCGGGCACGCCGGTGCGGCAGAATTCGTCGGTCACCACATGGCTGCGGTCGATCTTGACGCCCAACGCCTCCAGCCCCAGACCTTCGGTGTTGCCGACAATGCCGACGGCGGAAATCACGGTGTCAAACTCCATCGTGGTGATGCCCTTGGCGTCTTCCAGATGCGCTACGACCTTGCCCGGCGAACGGTCCAGTTGTTTCACCGTGGTTTTTTCGAGGATCTTCATGCCCTGCTTGACGAAGGCTTTCTTGGCGAAAGCTGAAATCTCCGCATCTTCCACCGGCAACACCCGGTCCAGCACCTCAACGACGGTCGTGTCAGCCCCCAGGGTATTGAAGAAGCTGGCGAATTCGATGCCAATCGCACCGGAGCCGATCACCAGGAGCCGCTTGGGCATCCGTTTGGGCTGCAAGGCGTGGCGATAGGTCCAGACCAGATCGCCGTCGGCCTCCAGCCCGGGCAATTCGCGGGCACGCGCGCCGGTTGCGAGGATGATGGCTTTCGCGGTCAGTTCCACGGTCGCCTTGTCGGTTTTCACCGCCACCACACCGGGTTTGGCCAGGGTCGCGTCGCCGATGAACACCGTCACTTTATTCTTCTTCATCAGGTGGCCGATGCCGCCCGAAAGCTGTTTGGCCACCCCGCGTGACCGGGCGACCACCGCATTCAGGTCGAAATCCACGCCGGTCACCGAAAGACCAAATTCCTTGGCGCGGTGCATCAGGTGGAACACTTCCGCCGAGCGGAGCATGGCCTTGGTCGGGATGCAGCCCCAGTTGAGGCAGATGCCACCCAAATTCTCCCGCTCCACAATGGCCACCGATTGGCCGAGTTGTGCCGCGCGGATCGCCGCCACATACCCCCCGGGACCGGAGCCGATTATCACCACGTCGAACGTCTGGCCTGCCATCTTTTCCTCCCCCGAAAAAGTAGTTTGCCATTAAACTATCGGGCGATTTCCAGCAACGCCGGACTCGCCATAGCCCTATGCACCCGTTGCATGACTGATTTAATGACTGATTTCAAGACTGGCCCGAAGCGCTTTGACAAGGCCAGCGTAGCCGCCATCGGCCAAAAACGCCGCCTCTTCGGGGGTGTCGGTACGGCCAAGGGCGGCGTTGCGGGTGGGAAACCGGCCAAAGCGGGCGATGATCTGTTGATGGGCGCGGGCGTGCAGCGCCATGTCGGGGTCAGAGGCTAAGCGTTCGGTCAGCAGTTGCACGGCCAGCGCCTGATCCGCGGCAGCCTCGGAATGTTCAAACGGCATGTAGAAGAACTGGCGTTCCGGTTCGGGTGCAGCCATGTCCCAGCCTTCGGCCAGCGCCTTGCGGGCCGCCGCCAAAGCCAGCGGGTCGGTGGCAAAGCTGTCGGCCTGACCGCGGTGCATGTTGCGCGGCAACTGGTCAGTCAGGATCAGAAAGGCGAGGGTCGCCACCGTGCCTTCGACCCAATGATCCAGCCCGCCGTCCCGCGCGGCCTGCCAGAGGTCAAGAAACCCTTCGCGGCACCGGGCGTCCAGATCGGCTCCCCCGGCATACCAGCCGTCCGGGCCGACCGTGCCCAGCCAGAAATCCAGAACCTCAACCGGATCGTCCATGCGGCCCCCCTGTTGGCCTATAGCCTGACAGGTCCGCACCGGCTCTGCAATCGGACCGGCTGCAATCGGACCGGCTGGCCTCAGGCGGCGGTTTTGCGGCGCAGGTCTTTGTCCAGCACCGCATCAACCGCCAACGCAGTCGCATCGGGCGACAGGCCGGCAAAGGCGCTTTGTTCGGCCGGGGCCACCCGCTGCCGCATCCGCCACGCCGCATAGATTGCCAAAAGCGCGAACAAAACCCCGATGAACAGGAAATACCCGGACGGTCCGATTTGCCCCATCGCCCAGCCCGACACCAATGGCCCAAAGATAGCACCAAAACCGTTGAGAAAGATCAGGCCCGCCGAGGCGCCGGGCATATCCTCTTTTTTCAAGAAGTCGTTCGTGTGGGCAATCAGCAGCGAATACAATGGGTTGATGATGCCACCCAGTAACAAAGCCACCGGCAGGACCATGAGGAACGGCAGCCTGACCGAGGTGGCCACCGCCATTACCACCGCCCCCGCCACCGCCATCCACATGATCACCAGACGCCGGTCGATCCGGTCTGACGCCCAGCCGATCGGGTATTGCAGCACCAGCCCGCCGATATAAAGCGTGGCCCCAAACGCCGCGATCTGGCCGAACGTCAAGGCGCGCATCGCCCCCCAGACCGCAGCCATGCCGAACATGCCGGCATAGATGGCTCCGGTGAGCAGCATCCCCACGCAGCCGAGCGGTGAGGTCACAAACAGCCGGGTGAAACTCATCCGCTTGGCATCATCGAAGGTCGGGGCCGGCGTGTCGGCCAACAGGAGCGGCATGAACGCCAGCGACACCAGAACCGAGGGGATGATGAACAGGCTGTAGCCAGACGGGTTGCCCATCGCCAACAGCCCTTGGGAGGCGATAATCCCCAGCATTTGCACGATCATATAGGCTGACAGCGCCTGGCCCCGGGTTTCGTTGGTCGCGGTGTTGTTCAGCCAGCTTTCGGCGGTCACATAAATGCCGGAAAAGCAAAAGCCGATCAGGACGCGCAGCAGGCTCCACGCGGTCCAGTCCAGCACCAACGGATACAGGATCAACACGGCGGATATCAGCGAGCCCAGGGCCGAGAACACCCGGACATGGCCGACCCGGCGGATCATGCTGGGGGCAAGGCGAGAGCCGCCGAGGAAGCCTACGAAATAGGCCGACATCACGATGGAAAGATGGAAAGTGCCAAAATTCTCCAACGCGCCGCGCACGCCCAAGAGGGTGCCTTGCACGCCATTGCCGACCATCAGCAGCATGACGCCCAATAGCAAAGGCCAGGAATGGGCGAGGACTTTCAGCATGGGGCATCCTTTTTCGCGGCAATTTAGCAGGGGTCAAGCGAAGGGAGGGTCAATTTCCGACCTCCACCGCCGCAAGGGCGTCATTGGCAAATCCGCACGAAATATCTCCGAAAATTCAAACATAACTCTGAATTTTCGGAGATATTTCGGGTCGCGCGGGCTAGGGAATTAGCAAGGATGCATCGCCGTAGGAAAAAAACCGATACCTTTCCGCCAAAGCATGGGCATAGACCGCGCGGATCCGGTCGACCCCCATTAAGGCCGACACCAGCATCAAGAGGGTGGATTTGGGCAGGTGAAAGTTGGTCATCAGGGCATCGGTGACGCGGAACCGGTAGCCGGGATAGATGAAAATGTCGGTCGGGCCGCGCCAAGGCTCCACCCGGCCCGACACAGCCGCAGTTTCGATCAGACGCAGCGCGGTGGTGCCGATCGGGATGATCCGGCCGCCGCGGGCTTTGGTGGCGTTGATCTCGGCTGCGGCTTGCGGCGTCACTTCGCCCCATTCGGCGTGCATTTTGTGGGTCGCCACGTCCGCGACCTTGACCGGCAGAAAGGTGCCCGCGCCGACATGCAGGGTGACTTCGGTGAAATCCACCGCCTTGGCGCGCAGGGCGTCCAGCAGCCACGGATCAAAGTGCAGGCTGGCGGTCGGGGCTGCGACCGCCCCCGGATGGCGGGCGAAAACGGTCTGATAGTCCTCGCGGTCCTGATCATCCGCCGGGCGTAGGGCCGCGATATAGGGCGGCAGGGGCATCTGGCCTGCGGCTTGCAGTGCTGCGTCGAAATCGGTGCCAGTCAGGTTGAAGGCCAGAGCCAGGTCGGTCGCAGATTTGGCGGCGACAGTGGCGGACAGGTCGTCCGAAAACCGGATCACCTCGCCCACCTGCACCTTGCGCAGCGGCTTGGCGAGCGCGCGCCAGCCGGTGGCCAAAGGCTCCAGCAGCGTGACTTCGACCTTGGCCACCGCCCCGCCCCGCGCCCTGGTGCCATAGAGACGCGCCGGGATCACCTTTGTGTTGTTCAGGACCAGCCGGTCGCCGGGGCGCAGCAGATCGACCAGATCGCGGACCGCCATGTCGCGCAGGCTGTCACCTTTTGCCACCAGCAGGCGCGCCGAACTGCGCGGTCGGGCGGGCCGGGTGGCGATCAGTGCCTCGGGCAGGTCAAAATCGAAATCGGCCAGCTTCATCCGCCACTTCCATCCGGTGCCAAGGTTGGTGCGGGGGCGCGGAACAGGTCGCGGAACATGCCGGGGGTCAGGATCGACAACGGGTTGACGCCGACATCCGGCTTATCCGCCGTGCCGCGCAACGTATAGGCAAAGCCAAACAACCCTTCGCCTTTGCGGGTCAAAATCGACCCGACCTGATTGAGCAGATAGACCGGTGACACGACACCCCGCATATCCAGTTGCGTGGTGTCAGAGTGATAAAGCCCCTCCATCGACACGCCCATCGACACGCCGATGGCGGAGCCTTTCTGCACGTCAATCGCGTTGGGGGTGATCAGAAACTCCGACTCGGCATGGTCAAACACGATACCATCGCCGTTGAGTTGGTCGAGCAGGCCGATCACCGAAATCGCCGACAACAGGTCGGCCATGACCGAACCGTATTTCACTCGGATGTGGCGGATCGTGGCCTGTCCGTCATATTCGCCGACCGCCGCGCGCGGGATCAGCGTCATGTCCAGACTGCCGCCATGCGCCTCGGAAAACAGACCCGCCGCATTCATCGTCTGGCCGGCATCGCTCGATTGAATCCGCACCGCCGTGCCGTTGCGGGTTGGAACCGCGCTGCCGGTGATCGGGGCGGCACCGTTGACCGACCCGGTGAATGTGCCGTTGAACCCGCCTTTGAGCGAAAAATCCCCGGCGAACCCATTGATCTGAATACCCTCGGTCACCCGCAGCGCTTGCAGGGTCACGCTCAGCGGGCTGCCAGCCGAAGCGGCACTGCCGGAATGGTTCTGCGGAAACTTGCGCAGGTCGATGGTGCCAGAGGTGACCGCAAGGCCGACCGGAACCCCGGTGCCACGCCCGGTAATCGCCACCGCCCCGTCGAGCCAGCCGCCCAAGGTGATCTTGTCAAACCGCGCCACATCCAGCGCACCATTGGCCCGCAGCGACACCTGGCCATGGGCCTGAAGCCCGGCACCAGAGATCGCAAGGCTGGTCACCTCCGGCGGGGTGCCCAGCCGAACCTCGGCGTCAAGCTTGCCCGCAGTCCCGGCGGGCTTTTTGTAGCCCAGATCAGGGATCGCCACGGTCATTCCCACAAGGTTAGAGGTCAGGTGCAGCCGCCCTGGCGCACCTTTGGGCAGGGTCAGCGTTACATCGGCCTGCGCTTGCCCGGTCACCATGCCACGCGGCAGACCCAGGCCAAACTCGGTCACCGCGTCTTGCGACAGGGTCGCCTGACCGGTCACCACACCGGGCGGCGCAGCCACGGCGGGCGGGGTGATCAGCACGCCTTGCGGGACGACATCCTGGGCGGCAAGCTCTTGCGGCGTCGGCACCTGCACCGGGAAATCCTGCGCCAGCGTGCCATCAAACGGCACTTTGCCGATCGCCCCCTTGCCCGCGATCGTCATGCCTTTCGGGTTAGCGGCAATCTTCAGCAACGGTGCGGTCACCAGATGATTCTTGACCAGCTTGTCACTCGCAAAGTCTTTCACTTCGGCCGCGACCTTGAAGGCTACATCCCACGGCATCACCCGGCCTTTCAGCGGGAAGCTCACCTGCGCCGAAACCGTGGCCGCGCCGGTGCCCAGATCGACCGGCTCGCCGGCCTTTTGCAGGTACAGGAACGGCGGCTGATCCAACAGCGACAAGGTTGCGGTCAGGGGTCCGGTCATATGGAAGTCAATATTGGCGACCGCCGGGATTTTGGTAATATCGGGCACCGCAAAGACCGAACCGGAGATGTCCAGACTGCCACCCTGCGGCGGGGTGACCTGCCCGCGCGACATGACCAGCGTATAGGTCTTGCCCTGGATCGTCGCATAGCCATCCGCCCCGGTCACCGGCGGCATCTTCTGCATGAACTGCAACTGGGCGTTGGTGAAGTCATAAGACAGTTCGGCCCGGGGTTCGGTCCCCGGTGCGATCCGCACGCTGGCGCGCAGGTCGGACAGATCGGCGTTGCGGATGTTGTTGGCCACCCACGACCGGGTGCCGCTGACCAGCCGCAGCGGCCAAAGCGCCAGCAGCCGGTCGCGGGAGATTTGGTTGAGCGTCAGGTCAATCGCCGCCCGCCAGCCGTCGGCATCTGCGGCAATCTGGCCCGAAAGCCCGAGATGCTCGCCATGGTCCGATAGCGACAACTGCCCGATGTCGAGCGTGAACGGGTCAAGCCGCAGCCGGACATCGACCGCGCCCTGACTGAACTGCACCGGCGCCTGAAACAGACCCTCCGGGTCAACCGACAGGTCAGACACCTCGATCTGGCCCAGAAACGCCGCAGGACGGCGGCCTGACAATGCGCCGGTGATGGTCTGACCCGCCTCATTCACCATATAGGCCTGGCCTTTGGTCGTAAGGCGCAGGGTACGGCTTTGCACCGACAGGTCGGTCAAGAGGATACGGCCCGCATCCGGGTCATAGCCCAAGCCAAGGCTCGCATGGTCAAACGGGATCGGCGTGGTCTTGGCCGAAGGTTGCAAGGCCCCCGCCGCGATATCCAGCCGCCCGTCCAGCGAGGTGATGCCATGGACATCAATCACCGCCGCGATCCGGCCAGAGATCGGCGCATCCAGCACGCCCAGCCAGCTCAGCAGCGGGGTCTGGGCCGCAAGGTCACGGGCGGCCACCCGGTCGACCTGCGCCGAAACCCGCGCCGTGCCAGCACCTTTGGCGGCAATCGCGGTAAACACCGCCTGCGCGGGGGTACTGCCGCCGGCGACCAGCGTCAGGCTCAGTTGGGCTGCAAGGTCGGTGTCGCGGTTTTCCAGCGTCAGGTGGCCATCGCCGACCTCCCAGGTTTTGCCGGCCCGCAGGTCGGTCAGCGACAGGGTCAGCGCCTCGGCCTGAACCGTGTGCAGATGGGTCAGCGCAGGCAGGGCAAAGGCGTGATCGAGGGTGGCGAATAAAGCGGCAAGGCTGTCAATCTTGGGCCCGTGGCCTTGGCCTAGGGCGAGGTCGAAATGCCCGTCGCGGTCGCGGCGGATGGCGATGCGGGCGCCGACAATCCGCAGGCTTTGGGCCCGGAGCTGACCTTCGAGCAGGCCGGACGGGTCAAGGTTCAGAAAGGTTTCGGGCAGGGTCAGCAGGGTCTGGCCACCGGGCTGCAACAGGCGCAAATCCTCCAGCACCAGATGGGGCACCCAGTCGTCACCCAAGGTGATCTCAATGCCCCCGACCGACAAAGCGCCATCTGGCAGGGCATCCGCCAGGGCCCGGTTCAGCCGCGCCTCAACTTCGGCTACCGCCCAGACCGGCAGGCTGATCGGGCGGCCGACCACGTCCAGCACCACGGCGGACAGGCCAAACAACACGAGCAGGAGGACGATCCGCGCGCCAATCCCGACCCGTCTGCGGCGCGGGCGCAAGGGCCGTGCTGGGGGTGCGGCTGGGGGTACGGCGGGGGCTGGGGCTGGGGCTGGGGCAGCGGCTGGGGCAGCGGCTGCGCCAACCTCTGAAGGATCCGGCTGGCGCGGTGGCGGTGCTGGGGCTGGGTCTGCGCCAGCCTGCGTAGGGCCGCGATCCTGCGGGCGCAGCGGCGGTGCGGGAGGTGCGGTTGCGCCAGCCTCCGAAGGGCCGCGATCCTGCGGGCGCAGCGGCGGCGCGGCGGGTGCGGCTGCGCCAGCCTGCGGAGCGGGGCAGCGATCCTGCGGGCGCAGCACCAGCGGTTGCACGGAACCCCCGGCCCGGAACCCGGCGTCAGACCGAACGGCAGCGGGCAGCATCCCGACCTCACCGCCCTGCCGTGGTCCTGCCATGCTCACCTTGTCCTTTTGGCCCAAAGCCGTTGCCTTTATCTTTGCCGCAAGCCATCTGGTTAGCCAAGCACCGGTCTATCACAAGGCGAGGAGCCGCCAATGACATCTCACGCAGCAGAAGGCCAGATGGCCCCCGATTTCACCCTGCCCGGCGCAGGCGCAACCTCGGTCACCCTGTCAAGCCTGCGCCCCGGTCGCGTGGTTCTGTTCACCTATGGGGGCGACGGGACGCTGACCTGCACCCATGAGGTGATGGACTTCAACACACTTCTGCCAGATTTTTGCCGCTTTGGGCGCGACGGTTCTGGGATTGTCCAAAGATTCCGTCGCCAAACACGACAAATTCATCGCCAAGATGGCGATCAACCTGCCGCTTTTGTCCGATAAGGCTGGTCATATCATGGAAGATTGGCGCGCCTTTGGCGAAAAGCGGTTTCTTGGCAAGCTGGTGCAAGGTGTCCTGCGGTCGACGTTTCTGATCGATGGTGCGGGCAAGATTGCCAGGATCTGGCGGGTCGACAAGGTCAGGGGCCACGCGGCTGAGGTTTTGGCGCATCTGAAGGGCTAGGGACGCGCTCGGCGGACCCGGCTGGGGGGTTTCACACCCCCCCGCTTAGCAGTTTCTTCGCTGCTAAGCAGCAAACTGCACGCACCCGGTGGAGTATTTTTGCCCAGATGAAGGAACAAGATGACGGAGACACTGGCAGAGATGGCGATGGCGGTTTTGACCACCGCCGATGGGCGGGCCAAGGCGGCGCTGAGCCGGGCCCATGCGGCTTCGTGGTTTGCCGCGCGGGCCAGCGGCGTGCCGTTGGCGATTGGGCGGGCGGCACCGCCGCCGCAACCGGCGCGGCCTTTGAAGCCGGATCTTTTGTCACCCCGCGATGTGCCTCGGCGCAGGCCCGGCAGTCCTTTGGGGCGGATCGCCATGCTGCATGCGATTGCTCATATCGAACTGAACGCCGTGGACTTGCATTGGGATCTGATCGCGCGCTTTAGTGACACCCGGTTCCCGATCGGGTTTTACGACGACTGGGTCAAGGCCGCCGATGACGAGGCCAAGCACTTCAACCTGATCTGCGATTGTCTGGAAGCTTTGGGCAGCCATTACGGTGCCATGCCTGCCCATGCCGGCATGTGGCGCGCGGCGCAGGATACCGCGGGCGACCAGCTGGGCCGTCTCGCCGTGGTGCCGATGGTGCTGGAGGCGCGCGGCCTCGATGTGACGCCGGGCATGATCGAGCTGTTCGCCAAGGCGGGTGAGGCGCAGGCACTGGCCGCGCTGCGGGTGATCTATGCCGAAGAGGTCGCCCATGTGGCTTACGGCTCGAAATGGTTCAACTGGCTCTGCGGGCGCGACAACCTTGACCCGAAAGAGCAGTTTCACGCGCTGGTGCGGCAGTATTTCCACGGGCTTCTGAAGCCGCCGTTCAACGAGGAAAAGCGGGCCGAGGCGGGGATACCGCCGGATTTCTACTGGCCGTTGACCGAGGATTTGCCCGGACCTGACGGCCAAGACCCGGCCAAAACCGGCTGACGACGGCGGAATTTCGCAAGGACGGCGCTTGGCCCCGGCAAAACAGTTGCCGGGCGCGGCAGCACTGGCTACTCAGCTTGGATGCCGGTCCGGGCACTGCGTTCGGGCGGGGTCGTGCAGGCATTTTCCGGAACGGACCCTTGGTGCTCAACAGGCTGACCTACCGCATCAACCTTTGGCTGGAACCGTGGTTTCCCGAGCAGCGGCTGTTCCTGAAATCCGATGCCACCACCCGCTTTGTCCGCTTGCGTCCGATGACACTGGCGCTCAGCGCCGCCGTGGGCATTCTGGTGGTCGGCTGGACGATATTCGCCACCGCCTTGCTGCTGGTGGATTTCGTGCACGCGGGCACCTCACGCGCACAGGTCCAGCGCCAGACCGCGCTGTACGAAGACCGGCTGAACGCCATCTCCGACGACCGCGACCTGCGGATAGCGGAGGCCGCAGGCGCGCAGCAACGCTTCAATGTGGCACTTTCCCAGGTCTCTGCCATGCAGGAACGGCTTCTGGCCGGCGAAATCCGGCTGCGCGAGCTGGCAACCGGGATCGACGTGATCCAGAACACGCTGCGCCGCACGATCCGCGACCGCGATGCCGCGCGGGGCGAGGCGGCGCTGGCCCGGGTGGCACTGGAGCAAAAGACCGGGACCACCCACACCGATCTGGGTCAGGCGCAGGACGTGGCGGCCACCCTCGACATCATGGCCGGTGCTTTGACCGACACCGCCCGCGACCGCGACGCGCAAGCGGCTTATGTGGCTGCCGAACAGGCCCGCACCGCCGCCGTCGCAAAATCCAAAGCCGCAATGGAGGCGCGCAACGCCGTGATCTTCGCCAAGCTGGAAGAGGCGCTCACCGTGTCGGTCCAGCCGCTGGACAAGATGTTCCGCGCCGCAGGACTGAACCCCGATGACCTGATCGCTGCGGTCAAAACCGGCTATTCCGGCCAGGGCGGTCCGCTGTCGCCGATTGCCTTCTCGACCATCGGCCTGTCCGGCAGCCCGGACGAGACGCGGGCCAACGCCATCCTGCAGGGCCTTGATACGCTCAACATGTACCGGATTGCCGCCTTCAAGGTGCCGCTTGGGCTGCCGCTGAAAACCGCGTTCCGCTTCACCTCGGGATTTGGCGGACGCAACGATCCGATCAACGGGTCGGACCGGATGCATGAGGGTCAAGACCTCGCGGGCGATTACGGCACCCCGATCTACAGCACTGCAGATGGCACCGTCAGCTTTGCCGGCTGGGAAGGCGCCTATGGCCGTCTGATCAAGGTCCAGCATGCCTTCGGCATCGAAACCCGCTACGGCCACTTGTCGCAGATCGATGTGAATGTTGGTCAAAAGGTATCGCGTGGCGAAAAAATCGGTGATATGGGCAATTCAGGCCGGTCGACCGGCACTCACCTTCACTACGAGGTCCGTCTTAGCGGCACCGCCGTAAATCCGATGACCTTCATAAGGGCAGCGCAAGATGTTTTCTAAGAGCCGTATCAACGAACCCGGTCCCAAAGTGGGCGAGGGCGAAAAACCAAAGGCGCCGGAGGCCCCTGTGACGAAATCTGCAATGGACTACACGCCCACTGCCCCCAAAGGCAAATCTGGGCCCTCGATTCTGTCCGCCGATCTCACGGTTGTGGGCAATTTGAAAACCAGCGGCGACATTCAGGTCGAAGGCACGGTGGAGGGCGACATCCGCGCCCATCTCTTGACCGTCGGCGAAAGCGCCACGATCCGGGGCGAGATTGTGGCCGACGACATCGTCGTCAACGGCCGGGTGATTGGCCGGGTGCGTGGCCTGAAGGTCCGGCTGACCTCGTCCGCCCGGGTTGAGGGCGACATCATCCACAAGACGATCGCCATCGAATCGGGCGCGCATTTCGAAGGCTCGGTCCAGCGGCAGGAAGACCCCCTTGCCAACAGCCGCACCGCTTTGCCGCCGCCGAGCGTGTCCGAAGGCGTCTGAGGCTCCAAGGAACCGGCGCACACGGGCACCGGTGATCCGGTGCCCGTGTGCATTTGGCGGACCAGAGTTCGGGGGAAAGCCATGCTTTTGGACGATCTGACCGCCCTGATGCTGCCCCACGGCGCGGAGCCGAAACGGATGTTCGGCGGCACCGCCTTCATGTTGAACGGCAACCTTGCGCTCGGTACCCACCGGAAAACCCGGCTGATCGTGCGGGTTGGGCCAGATGCCGTGCCGCAGGCCATAGCCCTCGGGGCGACCCAGATGGTGATGGGTGCCCGGGTGATGAAGGGCTGGGTTCTGACCGAGGAAACCCGGTCCGCCGACCTGCAAGCTTGGATCGACCTTGCGCTGGCCTTCAATCGCACCCTGCCGCCCGAGGCCGCCAAAAAGCCGCAGCGCACGACCTGGCGGGCCAAGCAAGGCCCGGTGATCCCCGCACCGAGCACCGCAGCCGACGGCGACGATCAGCTCTGATCTGATCTGGTCTGACCTAGCCTAGCCTAGCCTAGCCTAAACTGACCTGACCTGACCTGACCTGACCTGACCTGATCTGACCTGACCTGACCTACCCTGTCCAATGCCGCAGCCTGCCAGTGCCCCCCCATCGGTCGGTGGTCGCCTAAACCCTGGCCCGCCTGCCAAAGGCGTCCGCCTGACGTCGCGCGTGGCTTAGACCCTCGCCCCGCACTGCGCCAAAACTGGCGCCATGGCAGCCCAGCCGATCACCCGCACCAAACCCGGCTACCTGCTGGCCGCAGCGGTTTTGGCCTCGGCGATGGGCTTCATCGATTCGTCGGTGACCGCCATTGCCCTGCCTTCGATTCGCGCGAGCCTCGGCGGCACCTTCAGCGCGGCAGAGTGGGTGCAGGGCGGCTACCTGCTGGCGCTGGCCTCGCTGATCCTGGTCGGCGGGGCGATGTCGGACCGGTTCGGCGTGGTGCGGATGTTTCAGGGCGGCATTCTGGCGTTTGTGGCAAGCTCGCTCTTGTGCGCGCTGGCGCCCTCGATGCCCTTGATGATTGCCGCCCGCGCCTTGCAGGGGCTGGGTGCCGCCTTCATGGTGCCCGGTTCGATGACCATCGTTTCGCGCGCCTATCCAAAGGCGGACCGGGGCCGCGCCCTTGGCCTGTGGGCCGCAGCCTCGACCGCTACCACCGCAGGCGGCCCGATCCTTGGCGGCCTCGTCCTGACCCTGGCGGGCGGCGAGGCGTGGCGCGCCATCTTTGCGCTCAACCTGCCGCTTGGCGCTGCAGCCCTGTGGTTGCTGCAGCGCCACGCCGTCCCGGACCAAGGCCGCCCCGGTACGCCGGTCGATCTGGCGGGCGCGCTACTGGCCACCCTGACCCTCGGCGCGGCGGCGACAGCCCTGACCGAAACCACCAGCCTCGCCCTGCCCGCCGCTGTCGCAGCCGTCTTGGCCGCAGCCAGCTTTCTCTGGGTCGAAAGTCATAGTCCCGCCCCGATGATCCGCCTGAGCCTGTTTGCCAACCGCAGCTTCAGCGCCGCCAATCTCGCCACGTTCCTTCTGTACATCGGCCTGAACGGCGTCGGCTTCTACCTGCCGATGACCGCGATTTCGGCCTGGGGCATCTCGCCCATCAGCGTGACCGCGGCCTTCCTGCCGATCTCGGTCTGCATCGCGGCCTTGTCCGCCCGCGCGGGCCGCCTCTCCGACCGGATCGGCCCCGGCTGGCCGCTGACGATCGGCAGCCTGATGGTGGCCACAGCCTATGGCCTGATCGCCAGCTTCGCCCCGCGACAGGATTTCTGGCACCTGATTGTCCCGTCCAGCCTCTTGACCGGCCTTGGCCTCGCACTGCTGGTAGCCCCCCTGACCGCCGCCGTGATGGCCAACGCACCCGAGGCGGATCAGGGTGCCGCCTCCGGGATCAACAACGCCACCGCCCGCGCCGCCGGCCTGATCGCCGTGGCGCTGATGGGCCGGATCGCTGGCCTGTCCTATGGTACCATATCCCCCGAGATGCCCGGCTTCGCGCTGCCTTACGCCAGTGCCGCCCACCAAGCCGCCACCAGCCTCGCCTTTGCCCACATCGCCGCCACCTGCGCGGTGATGGCTCTGGCCGCTGGCGTGGTCGCGGCTATCGGCCTGATCCAGCGCCCTACCCCACGCCCTGATCCAGAGGAGCGCTGATGTGCGTTGCTCTTATCTCAGCTCTGGCCAAGCAGCCAACTCCCGCTGGCAAGAGCGCGCCGCGCGGCAGCATTTGGCCAAGCGCAAACGCAAGAAAGCGATCTTCCCCTTCATCTGGGCACAAATACTCCGGGGGTGCGGGGGCTGGCCCCCGCTTCTGAAGTCAGACCCAGGCGCCACCCCGGTCAGTCCTCGCCCATCGCATCGGCCCGGCTTTTGCCTGCGACATCCTTGGCCAGGGTTGCCGCCATGAACCGATCCAGATCGCCGTCCAGCACGCCTTGGGTGTCCGACGTTTCCACCCCGGTCCGCAGGTCTTTGACCATCTGATAGGGTTGCAGCACATAAGACCGGATCTGGTTGCCCCAGCCCGCCTCGCCCTTCGATTCGTGCGCTTCCAGGATCGCCGCGTTGCGCTTGTCCAACTCCTGCTGATACAGCCGGGATTTCAGCGCCTGCATCGCGATATCGCGGTTCTGGTGCTGCGATTTGAGGCTGGAGGTCACCACGATCCCGGACGGGAAGTGGGTGATCCGCACCGCCGAGTCAGTCTTGTTGACGTGCTGGCCACCGGCCCCGGACGAACGGTAGGTATCGATCCTGATATCCTTGTCCTGCACGTC
The DNA here is from genome assembly GCA_043746955.1 of bacterium. Lineage (GTDB taxonomy): Bacteria > Pseudomonadota > Alphaproteobacteria > Rhodobacterales > Rhodobacteraceae > Stagnihabitans. Next base: position 18,284 of record JAYTQA010000374.1, read on the forward strand.
AATCTCGATGTTGTCATCGACCACCGGATAGACCCAGACCGACGAGAAAGAGGTATGCCGCCGCGCCGCCGAATCATAAGGGCTGATCCGCACCAGCCGGTGCACCCCGGCCTCCGACTTCAGCCAGCCATAGGCGTTCTTGCCGCTGATCTTGTAGCCGACCGAGCGGATCCCGGCCTCTTCGCCCGCAGTTTCGGACTGCATCTCGACCGTGTAGCCCTTTTTCTCGGCCCAACGGACATACATCCGCGACAGCATCGCGGCCCAATCGCAGCTTTCGGTACCGCCAGCGCCGGCGTTGATCTCGAGGAAGGTGTCGTTGCCATCGGCCTCGCCGTCCAGCAAAGCCTCCAGTTCCTTTTGCGCTGACAGCTCGACCAAGGCTTTCAGCGCCGCTTCGGCTTCGGTCACAATCCCCGCGTCGCCCTCCGCCTCGCCCATCTCGATCAGTTCCACGTTGTCGCGCAACCCAGCCGCGATCAGGTCATGGGTCGATTGGGCGTCAATCAGCGCCTGCCGCTCGCGCATCAGCTTTTGCGCGCGGGCCGGGTCGTTCCACAGGTCGGGCGCCTCCAGCACAGCGTTGAACTCTTCCAGCCGGTGCGGGGCGGTCGCCACCCCCATCCGCTGGCCCAACAGCCTCAGCGATTTCTGGATCGCTTCGACAAAGTTCAGGGTTTCAGCGCGCATGGTAAGACTTCCTGTGACAAGCGAGGTGGTTCAGCCTGGGGCCGGATTTAGCCGCAGACCGCGCGCGCGACAAGTGGGCTGGTCGGTTTGCCCCAAGCCCCGCGCCATCAGCCGGCTCAGTACAGCCCGCCGGACGTGGCGCTGCCGAACTTGGCCTTTTTCGGGACTTTGGTGGTCTGGCCTTTGCCGTTGGTGACGGTTTCGGACTGCAAGGACAGATCGGTCTGATCGGTCTGGCCCGCCGCGAACAGCGGCAAGTCCTGGCCCATGGCAAAGCCACCGTCGACCAGGGTGCCAATGCCAAAGGCCGGGGTTTCGCCATCGCGGAAATATTCGGCCTGCACATTCGCCCCGCTGGCACCGTCCGGCAGTTGCGCGCCGGTGTAGCGGTCGATGTTGATGAAATGCCCACC
>JAYTQA010000375.1:0-7847 GCA_043746955.1 bacterium
TGCGGCATGATCGAGGAGCCGGTGGTCCAGCGGTCGGACAGCTTCACGAAACGGAATTGGGCGGTGGACCAGATCACCAATTCCTCGGCGAAACGCGACAGGTGGGTGGCGCAGATCGCGGAGGCCGACAGAAATTCGAGCGCGAAGTCGCGGTCGGACACGCTGTCAAGGCTGTTGGCGGTGGGGCGGTCGAAGCCCAAGGCGCTCGCGGTCATCTGGCGGTCAATCGGGAAGCCGGTGCCGGCCAGCGCCGCCGCACCAAGCGGGGATTCGTTCAGGCGTTTGCGGGCATCGGCAAATCGGCTGCGGTCGCGGGCGAGCATCTCGACATAGGCCAGCATGTGGTGGCCCCAGGTCACCGGCTGAGCCACTTGCAGATGGGTGAAGCCGGGCATCACCCAATCGGCGCCGGCCTCGGCCTGGGTCAAGAAGGCTTGCATCAGGGTGGTCAGGCCAAGGATCGCCGCATCGCACTGGTCGCGCACCCAAAGGCGGAAGTCGGTGGCGATCTGGTCATTGCGCGAACGCGCGGTGTGCAGGCGCTTGCCGGGTTCGCCGATCAGGTCGGTCAGGCGGGATTCGATGTTGAGGTGAATATCCTCAAGATCGGTGCGATAGGTAAAATCCCCGCTCTCAATCTCTGACAACACCGTGAGCAGGCCTTCCCGGATCGCCTCCGCATCGTTAGGACTGATGATGCCGGTGGCTGCGAGCATCGCGGCATGGGCGCGGGAGCCTGCGATGTCTTGGGCGTAAAGCCGCTGGTCAAAGGCGATCGAGGCGTTGATCGCCGTCATGATCGCAGCCGGCCCGCTGGCAAAACGTCCGCCCCACATGGCGTTGGTCGCTTGGCCAGACGTGGCGGGCGCGCGGGTGCTAGGTTTGTCGGATTGGGTCAACGGAGGCCCCTTTGCGAGGTGACATGCGGAACATTCGGATTGTCCTTTATACGGGCTTGCTGGTTTGCGCAAACTTTGGGGCCGGTGCAAATGTCGCGGCGGCAGGCGGGGTGGATCCCGGGCTTTTGACCGGGGCGATGCAGAAGCTGATTGTGGAGGCACCGAAGCCTTTGCCCGCAGCGGCCTTGATCGACATGGCCGATCAACCGGCCACGCTGGACCCCTACAAGGGCAAATGGCTGGTTTTGAACCTGTGGGCGACATGGTGCGTGCCGTGCCGGGACGAGATGCCTGCGCTTGACAAGTTGGGTGCCGAGGTGCCGGGGCTTTCGGTGGTAGCGGTGGCGGTCGGGCCGAACCCGGTGCCTGCGATCCGCAATTTTCTGGCTAAGGCCGGGGTTACGGGGGTGACGGTGCTGCGTGACCCGACGCAGGAGTTGGCCCATCAAATGGGCGTCCTTGGCCTGCCGGTGACGGTGATTGTCAACCCGCAAGGCGAGGAAGTGGCGCGGTTGATCGGCGGGGCGGATTGGGCCTCGCCCGAAGCCAAGGCGGTGTTTGCGGCATTGCAGCAGTAGCACCTGCGGCGGGCGGGAAAGCGGAGGGCCCTAGCCGCGCAAGGCTTTGCGCGGCGTTCTTCGCTGAAACCCCTCCACTGGAGGGTTTTCCGGGCGCTCATCACCCCCGCACCCCCCAAGTCCGGGGCGGCTCACGCCCCCCTGACCACCCCAGTGGAGTATTTCTGCCCAGATGAAGCGGTCAGGCCGCGGGTTTAAAGCGCATTCCGAAAAGTGTGACACGGTTTTCGGAAAAAATGCGCGGAAAAACAAAGACGTAAAGCGGTTGTTTGATTCTTATCAAACGCAAACCGCTTTAACCAGCCTTGGCTGCAGCGCGCGGATCAAGGCTCGGGCCTCGGGTGTCGGTGGGCGTTCCTGCCGGATGTATTCGGTGCCGCCGGGAGTGCGGATGACGAGGTCAAGGGCGCACAAGGTGCGGCGCAGGATGGCGGCATCGGTGAAAGCGTGCCAGCGGTTCAAGAGGTCGCTGATCTGACGCTCGGTCAGGGTGTCTTTCGGCAGCCGCGCCCATAGCGCCCACAGGCATAGGTGCTGGATGGCGGTGCGCGACGGCCAAGTCGTCATCTGACCCGCCGCGTCGAAGTGGCGCAGGGCGGATTGCACGCGGGTCAGGTCGGGCAAAGGCGCAGGCTCCGGGCTAAGCCTGGCACCGGCCTTGTGGCTTGCCCGCAGGTGTTGAAAGTTGCGAAAGCCTGCGGCGCGGGCCAGCATGTTCAGAAGCGCCAGATGGCCGGGCGGTGGCGCAAGCTCGCGCGCGAGGCTGCGGGCGAAGGCGCTAAGGTCCGGGACCTGCAAAGCGATGGTGGTTTTGGTCATCATATCCTCGGTTTCGGCCCAAGGTTTCGCGGGTCACCGGCTTGGCGAGCGGGGCCAGAGGATTGATGGGTTTGGCCGGATGGCAGGTTTAGCTGTCCGTCTCGGACCGGTGACGTCTGGGTGATCTGCCGACCCATGGATCAAGGTTAGCCGGGCACCGGGCGGGTGGCAAGGGCTGCAACGCGGTCGTGGGCGTCGCAGATCACCAGGTGGTCGTTGACCAGACCGCAGGCCTGCATGAAGGCATAGACGATGGTCGGGCCGACAAAGCTGAAGCCTGCCTGTTTCAACATCTTGGACATGGCCTGCGATTGCGCAGTTTCGACGGGGATGTCGCGGCCGGTCGCCGGGCGGTTTTGCCGGGGCGATCCGCCGACGTGATCCCACAAGAGGGTCGCGAAATCGCCCGTGGCCTGCAGGGCAAGGTAGGCGCGGGCGTTCTTGACGGTCGCCTCGATCTTGCCACGGTGGCGGATGATGCCGGGGTCAGCCAAAGCGCTGGCAATCTCGGCGTCACCCCAACGGGCGAGGGCTTCGGGGTTGAACCCGGCAAACACGCGGCGAAAATTGTCGCGCTTTTTCAGGATCGTGATCCACGACAGCCCGGCCTGAAAGCCGTCAAGGATCAGCTTTTCCCACAACGCCCGGCTATCCCATTCCGGAACCCCCCATTCATCGTCATGGTAGGCGCAATAGAGCGGGTCGGTGCCACACCAAGGGCAACGTTGGTCCATCGGATCCTCCTGAAACCGCGGATTTGCGGCAAATCCGCAAGTTCACCGATGCTTTACCCTTTGGGGACAAGTTTGTCAGCGGCAGGGAGCACGCCCTGCCAGGACATGGCCGGGCCAGCCAGACAGCAGGGACGAAGATGCATTCCGACAAGGGCAAACCCAGGGTCGAGGCGCGGGTTGGCTTGGCAAGCCCGCTGGGCGTGGCGATATCACAAGGCGATGCCGCAACCCTCAGCATGGTCGAGGAGGCGATTGGCACCCGCAGGCTGGCGCTTGCCTATCAGCCGGTGGTCCTGTCACGCGACCCCGCGCGGGTGGCGTTTTACGAAGGGCTTATCCGCGTGCTGGAACCCAATGGCCGAATCATCCCGGCGGCGGATTTCATGGACGCGGTCGAAACCCACGAACTCGGGCGCGAGATCGACTGTGCTGCGCTGGAATTCGGGTTGATTGCGCTGGCGCGCTACCCAGACTTGCGTCTGTCGATTAACATGTCGGCGCGGTCGATTGGCTATCCGCGCTGGCTGCGGACCCTGAAAAAAGGCCTTGATCTGGGGCCAACGGTGGGCGAGCGGCTGATTCTCGAGATTGCCGAAAGCTCGGCGATGACGGTGCCCGAACTGGTCATCTCTTTCATGGACGACATGCAAAGCCGGGGCGTGGCGTTTGCGCTCGACCATTTTGGCGCAGGCAACACGGCGATCCGCTATTTCAAAGACCTGATGTTCGACATCCTCAAAATCGACCGGCAGTTCATCCGCAAGATTGATCAGAATGTGGACAATCAGGCGCTGGTCAAGGTCATGCAAGGTGTCGGGCGGCATTTCGACATGTTTGTCGTGGCCGAACAGGTTGAGACCCCCCAAGAGGCGGAATGCCTGCGCCAGATGGGGGTGGAATGCCTGCAAGGCTATCTGTTCGGCGCACCCACCGTGCGTCCGTCCTGGCAAACCGGTGCGGTTTCAGACCACCGCGCGTAACGCGGGCGACGGCTGCGGAACGACGGCTGCGGGCGACGGCTGCGAACGACGGTTGTCCATGTTTGGCTGGCGCCGCACGCAGGACGGCAGGGCAAGCGGGCCTTGTCGATCTGAAGTTGCTTTTCAGAACATTCCGGTCTAGGCCATGCCGCAAAGCGGCGTGGATCCTCCGTGCCCGACCTGCCATCTGAAAGGGCTGCGAACCATGACCAATGTGGTAATCGTATCAGCTGCGCGGACTGCCGTGGGCAGCTTCAACGGCGCATTCGCTACGACACCTGCGCATGACTTGGGCGCTGCGGTGATTGAAGCGGTGGTCGCGCGCGCAGGCATCGACAAGGCTGAGGTCAGCGAGACAATTCTGGGGCAGGTCTTGACCGCAGGGCAGGGCCAGAACCCGGCGCGTCAGGCGGCAATCAAGGCCGGTCTGGCGAAAGAGGCGAGTGCCTGGAGCCTCAATCAGGTGTGCGGTTCGGGTCTGCGCGCGGTGGCTTTGGGGGCAATGCACGTCCAGCTTGGCGATGCGGCGATTGTGGTCGCGGGTGGTCAGGAAAGCATGAGCCTGTCGCCCCATGTCGCCCATCTGCGGTCGGGCACCAAGATGGGCGACATGGCTTTTGTCGACAGCATGATCAAGGATGGGTTGTGGGACGCCTTCAACGGCTATCACATGGGGCAAACGGCGGAGAATGTCGCCTCTCAGTGGCAGATTTCGCGCGAGATGCAGGACGCCTTTGCCTTGGCCAGCCAGAACAAGGCGGAGGCGGCGCAGAAGGCCGGCAAATTCAAGGATGAGATTATTGCCTTTGTGATCAAGGGCAAGAAGGGCGATGTGACGGTCGAGGCTGACGAATTCATCCGACACGGGGCCACGCTGGAATCCATGCAAAAGCTGCGCCCGGCGTTCATCAAGGACGGCTCGGTCACGGCGGCCAACGCCTCGGGGCTGAACGACGGGGCGGCAGCGGTTGTGCTGATGAGCGAAGCAGACGCCGCCAAGCGCGGGTTGAAAGTTCTGGCGCGGATTGCGTCTTATGCGACGGCCGGACTTGACCCCTCGATCATGGGGGTCGGGCCGATCTATGCCAGCCGCAAGGCATTGGAAAAGGCCGGTTGGAAGGTCGCCGACCTTGATTTGGTCGAGGCGAATGAGGCGTTTGCCGCCCAAGCCTGTGCCGTCAATAAAGACATGGGCTGGGATCCGGCGATTGTGAACGTCAACGGCGGCGCGATTGCGATTGGCCACCCGATTGGTGCCTCGGGCGCGCGCATCCTGAACACGCTGATCTATGAGATGGGTCGGCGTGGGGCCAACAAGGGTCTGGCGACCCTGTGCATCGGCGGCGGCATGGGTGTTGCCATGTGTATCGAACGGGCCTGAAACCTGTGCAGGCTTGCGGCTGCTGATTGCTGGCTTGCGCGAAAATTGCTGCAATTGCATAGTCTGGCGCGATAAAGTTGCGTGACCCGATCAAGTTGGGTAACGCTCATTCGACGGGATGATGTGGGATGCTGGGGGAGGCTAGAATGTCAAAAGTAGCTTTGGTGACGGGTGGCTCGCGCGGGATCGGGGCGGCGTGTTCGGTCGCCTTGAAGGCGGCGGGTTATACCGTGGCTGCGAACTACGCCGGAAATGATGCAGCGGCCGCGGCCTTTACGGCTGAGACCGGCATCAAGACCTACAAATGGTCGGTGGCGGAGTATGACGCTTGCGTGGCTGGCATAGCGCAGGTCGAAGCGGACCTGGGGCCGGTGGCGGTGCTGGTCAACAACGCCGGGATCACGCGGGATGCGATGTTTCACAAGATGACGCCGGCCATGTGGCGCGAGGTGATCGACACCAACCTGTCCGGTCTGTTCAACATGACCCATCCGCTCTGGTCCGGGATGCGCGACCGCAAGTTTGGCCGGGTGATCAACATCTCTTCGATCAACGGTCAAAAGGGCCAGGCCGGACAGGTCAATTATTCGGCTGCGAAGTCGGGCGATCTGGGCTTTACCAAAGGACTGGCGCAGGAAGGTGCGCGGGCGGGGATCACCGTGAACGCGATCTGCCCGGGTTACATTGGCACCGATATGGTCAAGGCAGTTGACCCAAAGGTGCTGGCCGAACGGATCATTCCGCAGATTCCGGTGGGCCGACTGGGGGAACCGGCGGAGATCGCCCGGATCGTGGTGTTTTTGGCCTCGGATGACGCGGGTTTCATCACCGGTTCGACAATTTCGGCCAACGGCGGGCAGTTGTTCGTTTAAGTGCGGCTTGCAACGATCCGGAAGGGCCTGTCGCATCGGCGGGCCTTTTCCTTTGGGCCGGCGCGGGTTAAAGCGCATTCCGAAAAGTGTGGCGCAGTTTTCGGCAAAAAATGCGCGGAAAAACAAAGCGGTAAAGCGGTTGTTTGTTTCTTATCAAACGCAAACCGCTTTAGGCACACTTGAGGGCGATCCCATGACCCGCAACCGCGCCACGCTGATCGGGTTTTCGGCAATTCTGATGTGGGGGCTGCTCGCCGTTTTGACCATCGGCACTGCGCCGGTGCCGCCCTTGCAACTGAACGCGATGTGCTTTGCGTGTGGCGGGGCGATTGGGCTGGCGTGGACAGGATCCGGGCGCGGGTTTAGCGTGCTGCGCGGCATCGACTGGCGGGTCTATGCCTTTGGCGCGATTGGGCTGTTCGGCGCAAATTTCCTGTATTTCACGGCTTTCCGGTTGGCACCCAAGGCGGAAACCGGCCTGATCGCCTACACATGGCCCATTCTGATCGTGCTGCTGTCGGGCCTGCTGCCGGGGGAAAGATTGCGCCCGTTGCACTTTATTGGCGCGGCTCTGGCCTTTGCGGGTGCGGCGGCGATTGTGCTGCGCGGCGGATTTGGTGCGGACAAGGCAGCCTTGGCGGGCTTTGCCGTGGCGCTGATTTTTGCGGTGACCTGGGCCGGCTATTCGGTACTGTCGCGTCGCTTGGGCGCGGTGCCTACCGAGGCGGTTACGGTGTTCTTTCTGGCCGGAGCGATGCTGTCAGCGCTGACGCATTTCGCCTTCGAGCCGACCTTGTGGCCCATCGGCCTGCCGGGCTGGGCCAGCGTCGTGGCCTTGGGCGCAGGCCCGGTCGGCCTTTCGTTCTTCACCTGGGATATTGGCATGAAACGCGGGGATATTCAGATGCTTGGCACGCTGTCGTATGCGGCACCCTTGCTGTCCACGCTGGTCTTGGTGGCCACGGGTCACGCCTCAGCTACTCCGGTGCTTGGTCTGTCTGCACTGGCAATAACCGGCGGGGCAGCTTTGGCCGCCCGCGCCGGGGGCAAAGGCCCTATTGCGTCAGGCGGGTGATTTCTTCCTTCAGCCGCAGCTTTTGTTTCTTGAGGTCGGCAATTTCCAGATCGTCAACCGCAGGGCGGCGCTGTGCTGCTTCGACTGCGGTAGAGAGGTTTTCGTGCTTACGCTTCAGCTCGGTGATATGCGAAACAATGCTCATATAGACCCTCCGGCATCTGTTGCTAACCGGTCTATTGCAGCACGATTTGAGGATTTTGTCACGAAATCTTAACGCGGCTTTGAGGGAAAATCCGCCCGATTCAGCTGAACTCGGCCAGAAGTGGCGCGCCATTGCGCAGAATGTCGTTTGCGCGCGCAGAATAGCTTTCGCGATCGTCGTCGTGGGCCAGTCCATCGTGAATAACCAGGGGCGCCAGCAGCCGAAATGCCGCCCGTCCGCCCTTGCGCGCCCGCAGGATCACCCGCAGCGCCGGGCGTCCCGCACGCGCGGCCAAGGGCAGGACGGCAGCGGACCCCAGCCTTGTGCCCAAAGCGTGCAGCACCTCTGGCAGGCCCTCCGCGCC
>JAYTQA010000376.1:0-2952 GCA_043746955.1 bacterium
CTGCTGTTTCGCCCGTCGGGCGGTCCAGGTCGTCTGGTCGAGGTGCAGCCGGATTGGCCCGCGATCCACCGCGAACTGCTACGACCGGGCGTGACGCTGTCGCTGCTGTGGGAGGAATACCGCGGCGCTCATCCTGAAGGATACGGCTACAGCTGCATCTCGTGATCTCTATCGCCGCTGGGCCGGGCGGCTGACGCCGGTGATGCGCCAGCACCATGTCGCCGGGGAGCGGGTTTTTGTCGACTATGCCGGCACGACGCTGCCGGTCAGCGATGGCGCCACGGGCGAGGTTCGTCAGGCCCAGTTGTTCGTGGCGGCGCTTGGCGCCTCGAACCTGACCTATGCCGAGGCGAGCTGGAGCCAGCGCCTGCCAAGCTGGATCGGCAGACTGAATCGGCAGACTGGATCGGCAGACTGAATCGGCAGACTGGATCGGCAGACTGGATCGGCAAACTGGATCGGCAGACTGAATCGGCAGACTGGATCGGCAGACTGGATCGGCAGACTGGATCGGCAGACTGGATCGGCAGACTGGATCGGGGCGCATTGCCGCGCCTTCGCCTGTTTTGGCGGGGTGCCCGCACAAGTGGTTTGCGACAATCTGAAGTCCGGCGTGACCAAAGCCTGCTTCTGCGAACCAGCGCTCAACCGGACCTATGCCGACATGGCCGAACACTATGGCACGGCGGTCGTGCCGGCCCGGCCCTGGAAGCCCCGGGCGTGCGCCGTCGAGTCGCCACCGGTTCGAGACCGGCGGCGAACGCAAGGGTCGAAGTGGCCGTTCAGATCGCGGAACGCTGGATCGCAGCCCGTCTGCGCCATCAGCAGTTCTTCCCATTGTCCGAACTGAACACCGCGATCCGCGTCCTGCGCGACCGCCTGAATGATCGGGTGACCCGGCATCCTGGTGCCAGCCGGCGTGAGATCTTTGACCAGATTGAACGCGCTGCCCTGAGGCCCTTGCCCGTCGATCTTTATGTTTTTTCTGAATGGAAGCAATGCACTGTGGGCCTCGCCCCGTCACGGAAAGACGGGCATGTCGAGGTCGGCCAACACTATTATTCCACCCCGCACAGCCCGGCTCGCGCGTGAAGGTCCGGGTCCGGCTCACCGCACGGACAGTCGAGATTTTTCACCAAGGCCAACGCGTCGCCGCCCATGCCAGAACCTCGGGCAATCGCCAGCACACGACGATCCCCGACCCCATGCCGGCCAGTCATCGCCGCCATTCCGAATGGTCCCCTGCCATTATTCAGACGGGGCGATTGAAGGCTTGGGCCGCGAAGATCGGGCCCAACACGGCGACGCTGATCGAGGTGATCCTGTGCTGTCGCAGCCATCTGGTACCCGGCAGGTGAATGCCTGCATTCACCGAGAGGGCCGAACCGGGCTTCCGTTCCTGCCCCGGCATCATGCGCCTGGCCAAACCGCATGGCCCGAAGCCCTGGAAGCGGCCTGCGAGCGGGCGCTGACCCTTGGCGCCAGATCCTGTTCATCGGTCCATTCGATCCTGAAGATGGAGCCATCGAGGCGCCATCGGTTCGAGCCCGATGGCGAACGCTCCATCGCACCCGACCTGACGTGATGGGGCCCGAACCCGGCCCGAACCCGCTGCGGACCGGCCTGCGATCCGGCACGGCAATATCCGTCATGCCGAAGGCCTGCGTAGCGCACGACGCCCCGGTTGCTTCCATTGACCCGACCACTTCCCTTGAAAGGAGAAACGATGCTGACTCACCCCACCGTGGAGCAACTGCGCCAGCTGAAGCGTGATGAGGAACAGTGGAATCCGGTTTTCCCTGCCAATCACGCGACCCCTGAAAAGTCAGAGCAGGATGAAGTTTCTATCAAACATCATCCTGCTCTGAAGCTTGACGGAATGGCTGATGCCTTTGCCGAGATGAACAAACAGGATGACATCGCAGACCTCAGCCACGCCGAATGGCTTGGCCTGCTGGTCGAACGCGAGATTGCCAGCCGCAATACCCGGCGCTTTCAAACCCGCATGCGCAGCGCAAAGCTGCGCCGCATCGGGGCGGCCGTCGAAGACGTCGACTTCCGGACGCCGCGCAAACTGGACCGGACCCAATTCCAGCAACGCGCCACCCGAATCCGCAGGATGCGCGTTGGATCGACGACGCCCGCAACCTGAGGATCACCGGCCCCTGCGGCGTTGGAAAAACCTGGCTCGCCTGCGCCTTGGGTCAAAGGGCTTGCCGCGACAACCTCACACGAATCTTCAATCGGGCATCTGCCAGCGGCTGCGCCGTCTCTTTGCCGACCTCGAACTGGCCGATGGCGACGGAAGCTTCCCGCGGCTGGTCCGGTCCATTGTAAAGGCGGACCTGCTCATCCTCGACGACTGGGGCCCCGACCGCCTGATCGCCTGGCCGCCTGATCGCCGGTCAGCGCCGTGACCGCCTGATCGCCTGATCGCCGGTCAGCGCCGTGACCGCCTGATCGCCTGGCCGCCCGACCGCCGGTCAGCGCCGTGACCGCCTGATCGCCTGACCGCCGGTCAGCGCCGTGACCTGATGGAAATCGTCGAAGACCGTCACGGTCGGGGATCAATCCTGATCACCAGCCAATTGCCGGTCACAGCATGGCACGCCGTGATCGACGAACCCACCTTTGCCGATGCGATCCTCGACCGCCTCGTCCACAACGCCCATCGCCACGAACTCGACGGTCATTCGATGCGAAGGCCGGGCAGCCCCTCCGAAAAAGTTGACGAAGGCCAAAGAGCCTGACATCAAAAACCATGCCGGTGCGGCAACGACCCTCAGATGGCCGGATACTCCGAAATCCCTGGCCGGATGTTGTCGGAACGACCAACCGGATGCGTCGGAATGCGCAACTGACGGCCTTGAGGGGCAAAAAACCTGTCGCGGAGTCCCTCTTTTTGCGCCCGCTGCCTGATGATGGGGCGCGCACCAAGGTGCTGTCGACCAT
>JAYTQA010000377.1:0-2943 GCA_043746955.1 bacterium
GTGCTGATCCTGCCGCCGATGGTTTTCTGAGGCCGCGCTGGAATCGGGCGGGGCAAGCTGGCGATTATCGTTTATTTTGGCAGCGTTGGCTTGGGCTACATCATGATCGAAGTTGAGTTGATCAGCTGGTTCACACGGGCTCTGACCAACCCGACGATTGCGGCCTCCATCGTGCTGTCGGGCATGCTGGTGTTCTCTGGCTTGGGCAGTTGGATGACCGAAAAGATCGCAAAAGCGGGTCGCGTACTGCCGGTCCAGATGGCGGCAGTAGCGCTTTGTCTGATTGCGATGTCGTTTGCCTTGCCTGCCACACTGGAGGCGATTGGCGCGTTATCCTATCTGGAACGGATCGCCTGTTGCCTTGCCATCGTGGCACCAGTGGCCTTCCTGATGGGCTTTCCGATGGCCACGGCGATGAATTGGCTGGCCACACGCGGGCGCGATCAGATGTTCGTCTGAGCCTCGGGCATCAACGGCAGCTTTTCAGTAATCGGGGCGGCGGCGGTACCGCTGATCGCAGTCAGCTTCGGCTGATCCGCCGTGCTGGAAGCAGCGGCATCGGGCTATGTTTTGGTCATATTGGCTTTCCTTGCGATGATGCGTGCCCGCTAAAGATCGCGCAGCTGATCGACCGCCCCCTTCCGCAATCTGGTTTCCGCCAGAACCACCGCAACAATGACCGAGACTGCGATCAGGCCTGTCAACAGTGTCAGATATCCCAGCGACAGCACCAAACCTTCTGGCGGTGGGTCAAAAACACCTGTCAACAGTTTGACCAGCATCCACGCAGTGACGATGCCAGACAGCAGACCCAGCACGGACCCGCCGAGGAACACAAGCGCGCCTTCCGACCACAAGAACGCGCCCAACTGCACCCGCTTTGCCCCAATGGCCGTCAGGATCGCAAAGCTGCGGCGGCGGTCATTGAACCCCAAGGCCAACATCAGCCCCGCCGCCGAGGCCGCCATCAGCACCGCGAAAGCAAGTTCGATCCGCGTCAGGCTGGTCAGATTGACCGCCGTCAGGCTGGAGCCGATGATCTGGGTGACATGGGTGATGTCCTGCACCCGCATGTCGGGCAGCGCTTCCCGAACCATGGCGGCCAGCGCCACCGGGTCACCTGCAGTGCGCAGCAGGACATATTCAGCGGACGCATCGCCGGTCATCTTGGCCACATAGGCCGCGTTGGCCACAAGGAAGGAGTCCTTCGGGGCGGTCGGAAACTCTCGTGCCACACCGACAAAGGTGAAAGGGACGGCGCGGTATTGGTGATCGGGCCCCATCAGGCGCAGGTTCAAAGTATCGCCCAGCGTCAGTTGGAAATCCGACACGGTTTCCTCTGACACCAGGATACCGTCCGGCGTGACTGCCAGTTTCGTCATCGCCTGCGCCGCTGTACTGCCGCTGAAGAAGGCGTCGGACAGTTGCGCCACGTTCCGAATGCTATCCGGGTTGATCCCATAAAGGTCCTGAAGGTCTGACCCCACATAGGCAAAACGGTGCTGCATTGGTTCGGCGGTAACTCCGGCAAGGCCGGACAGCTTGGCCAGATGCAGGCTGGCGGGGGCGGCTGCGGTGCCAAATACCCCCACATCCGCGCCATTGGTCAGCATGGCATCGACCCGCGCCTGCGCCTGATAGGTCGCATTGAAGATCGCGGTCGAGGTGCCGAACGACACCGCAAGGGCCGTCATCGCCACTCCCAAGGTGATCCGTCTTGCCTGCGTGGCCAGTGACGCCGCCACCACCGGGGCCAACCGTCCGGCGATGGGAGCGATCAGACGATGCACCAGACCGCTTGAACCGATGATGCTGACGATGATCCGCACCACCAGCAGGCCGGACCCGATCCAGAACAGCGCCGGCGCCAGAAAGGCTTTGTAGTCGACCGAGGTCGCCGCAACCCCTTCGGGTGCCAACACGATCTCATAGCCGGTGCTGGCGCTTTGCCAGAAGAACCCAGCGGCAAGCGCCAGCAGAACCGCATCCAGCCACAACCTTTGCCACAGGGGCGCGCCCTTGCGGCCTATTGATTGGCGCGAAGCCGTCACGGTTTGGCCGTGTGCCTGTCGCCAAGCGGGAAGCAGGACAGCGGTCAGACCAAGGATCAGACCAACCAGCGCGGCCCCGCTCGCGGTCAAGGCCAAGGACTGGGTGTCGCCCCAGACGGCCAAGCCAAGCCGTGCCAGACCCGCCGCAGCCAGCAGACCCACGGCAATTCCCCCGGCACTGACCAGCACAGCCTCAACTGCCGCCAGACCGGTGATGCGGCGCGCACTGGCACCGCGCACCCGCAGCAAGGCTTGCTCGCTCCGCCTGTGGCCCGCACCGCTCGCGGTGATGGCAAGGGTCAGTGCCGCTCCAAGGGCCGCACCCGGCAGACCAAGGAACAAGAACAGCACTGCCGCATAAAGCGCATCGCCGCGCACGGCATCAAGACGGGCGGCGATTGTATCCGAGACCAAAGCTTGACCCGCCACCTGCACCTCAAGATTGCGCGCCTCACCGGTGACTTGGGCATAGGCTGTGGTCGGCTGAGCGGACAGGCCCGCATGGTCAAGATGGACATGGAATTGCAGGCGGATGGTGTCGGGGCGCAGGGCGGTTTGGGTGTCGAAAATCCGGTGCCAATCGGCTGCGGGCAAAAGGATCACATTGTCAGGCGGGGCTTGCGGTGCTGCTTGTGGTGGCAGCCCCACGCCCTGAAAGAACGCATCCGCATCGGGCATGTCGATGACGCCTGCGACGGTTACCACCACGGGATCAAGCCCGATCCGCATGATGCTGACGGGATCGCCGGGCCCGACATGCAGGTTTGACGCGGTTGTCCGTCGTCGAATGATTTGGAACAGGCGGCCTGATTTCGGAGCAGAGGGCTCGAGCTCATCGGATTTAGGTTATGCTGCTTGACGCCGATGGTTCAAGCGGCGGTTTTGGATGGTT
>JAYTQA010000378.1:0-2938 GCA_043746955.1 bacterium
TGCGCATGTTGTGCAAGCGGTCGGCGAGTTTGACCAAGATCACCCGCAGGTCTTTTGACATCGCCATGAACAGCTTGCGGAAGTTTTCCGCCTGTTCGCTTTGGCCGGACGAAAGTTGCAGGTTGGTCAGCTTGGTGACCCCGTCGACCAGTTCGGTCACTTCATGGCCAAACAGGCGGTCGACCTCGGAATATGTCGATTTGGTATCCTCAATCGTGTCGTGCAGCAGGGCGGTGACGATGGTGGCATCGTCCAGCTGCTGTTCGGTCAGGATCGCCGCGACCGCGACCGGGTGGGTGAAATACGGCTCACCGGATTTGCGCCACTGGCCCTCGTGCATTTTGGTCCCGTAGGCATAGGCCTGCCGGATCAGGTCAGCATTGGTGCGCGGGTTGTAGTTGCGGACGAGCGCGATCAGGTCTTCGACGTCGATCATCCCCGTCCTGCCTTTGACCTCAAACGGGCCTTTAACCTCAAACGGGCCTTTAACCTCAAACCGGCAACTGACCGCAAGCGGGCGATTGACCTCAAGCGGGCGACTGACCTCAAGCGGACGACTGACCTCAAGCGGGTCGGTCGCCGCACAACAAGGTCGCGCGCAATCGGTGATCGCGCAATCGGTGGTCGCGCAATCGGTGGTCGCGCAATCAATGGTCGCCTTGGGCTTCCATCAGGGCCCGCAGCAGTTTTTCTTCCGACATGTCGTCCTGCATCGGGCGGTCAATTTCGCCCGACATCAGCAAAGCCATCTGATCGTCTTCCGGCTCGTCAACCTCGATCTGGGTCTGGTAGCTTTCGATCATCCGTTCCCGCAGCACCGAGGCAATCTGGGTTTCGTCCGCGATCTCGCGGAGGGCGACCACCGGGTTCTTGTCATTGTCACGGTCAACCGTGGCCGGCGAACCAGCTTGAATCTCGCGGGCCCGATGGGCCGCCAGCATAACCAGTTCGAACCGGTTCGGAACCTTGTCAACGCAATCTTCAACCGTCACGCGGGCCATGGATGCTCCAATAGTTGGGGGGCCGGGAAGCGCCTAGATAGACTTGTGGAAATCTCTTGACAAGCGGCAAATTGGCCGGATGGCCGGGCTAAAGCGGGCGAACTGCGGCAATATCGGCGGCGGGCAGGGCCGCGACCATTTCGGCTATCGTCGCACCAAGGACCGGATGACGCCAATCGGCGGCGACATCCAGCAGCGGCACCAGAACAAAAGCGCGGTCTTGCAGGCGGGGATGCGGCAGAATCAGCTGGTCTGGCGCGTCTTTCAACTGGCGGTCCAGGGCGAGGTTGCGCCATTTCGTCCAGGTTGCAAGGTCAGGCGCGACCGTGTCGCCCACCGCCAGCAAGTCGAGGTCCAGCGTGCGTCCGCCCCAGCGCCGCGCCCGAATCCGGCCAAAACTGGCCTCGATCTGGTGCAAAACCTCTAGTATCTGCCCGGCATTAAGACTAGTCTTCAGGCATGCCGCTGCATTCACGTAGTCGGGCCCCGCACCGGCGGGAAAGCACGGCGTGCTGAAAAAGCGGCTGATTTGTGCCGGGGCCAAGCCATTTTCCGACAGTGCCGCAAGTGTGTCTCGCAAAATCTTATCAGGTTGTTTACCATCCCATGACAGGTTGGAACCTAAGGCGATCAGGATCGGAAATTGCCGTCGGGTCAAATCGGTTACCCTTCCGTATAGGAAGCCTTGTTTGGCGCATTTGTGACTGATACTCGAATCCTGCAGTCTCCGGACTATAACCATTAGCGTAGTCGCCCGCGTAGTTCGATGGGCGAAAGGATTGAAGGGGAAAAAAGATGTTTTACAAGGACGAGCGTCTCGCGCTGTTCATCGACGGATCGAACCTCTACGCCGCCGCAAAGGCGCTGGGGTTTGACATTGATTACAAGCTTCTGCGCCAGGAATTCATGCGCCGGGGCCGGCTCTTGCGCGCGTTCTACTACACGGCGCTGTTGGAGAATGACGATTATTCGCCGATCAGGCCGCTGGTGGATTGGCTGAACTACAACGGCTTCACCATGGTGACCAAACCCGCCAAGGAATACACCGACAGCCAGGGCCGTCGTAAGGTCAAGGGCAACATGGACATCGAACTGACGGTCGATGCGATGGAGCTGGCGCCCCGGGTCGATCACGTGGTGCTGTTCTCCGGTGACGGCGACTTCCGCCCCTTGGTCGAAAGCCTGCAACGGCAGGGCGTGCGGGTTTCGGTCGTCTCGACCATCCGCAGTCAGCCACCGATGATTGCCGACGAATTGCGCCGTCAGGCCGACAATTTCATCGAACTCGACGAGCTTCGCGAAGTGATCGGCCGCCCGCCCCGCGACCCGCGCCCGCTGGAGCGTGAAGAAGTCACTATCGAAGCCAAGTGAACCCTGACGGGACGCAAGACGGGCCGGGTCAGGCAACTGATCCGGCTTTTGCTTTGCCGCCGTCCCGCGATTTTGACGGCGGGTTGCTGCGGCGCTGGTCTTATGTGCTGACCTCCGCCGATGCCTTGGCGATGCTGCGGCTGGCAAAACCATGGCCACGCTGGCAAAGCTGGGGCTTGGGCGGTTTGGCATTGGCTTGGGGCGTCCTGATCGCCCTGTTGCCGCCGGATCTGGCGGGCCTCTGGGGCTCAACCCGGTTTGTCATCACGCTGACCTCTGTGCCGGTCCTCGGCGCGTTGGGGTTTTTGGTCGGGCGCGACCTGTGGCGGCAGGGGCAAGCCCGCCGCTGGTTGCCGCATGCCCGCCCCGGCGTTCTGGAGGAGTGGATCGATTGCATCGCCATCACCCGGCTTGATGCGGTCGAGGAGGACTACCTGTCCCCCGAACTGATCGGCGCTATCGGCCTGACCCGCCGCCACCTGTGGGTGTTTGGACCCGGTGCGCCCCTGGTGGTGCCGCTGACCGCGTTCGCCAACCGGGCCGAGGCGGTGGAGATTGCCAACCAC
>JAYTQA010000379.1:0-2931 GCA_043746955.1 bacterium
GGCGTCGCCGTGCACCAGTTCCAGCACGGCGGAACGGCCAAACGGATCAATCCCTTGGTGGCGAAGCAGCCTGACCGCATCGAAATCGGAGGTGGCGGGCAGCGCATGTTTTTGCGCCATCCGGCGCGCGAGGCGCAACTGGCGGCCGGTCAGCCCCTCCCGCCGGATGGCGTCAATCTCTTCGGGCGGTGAAGCGTTGTCGGGTAGGGGGTTGCCTGCGAGGTTCCTTTCCGGCGGCAAAAAGCTTTGGCCGCCAAAGCCGTAGTCGGGATCATCGGGCAGCAAGGCGTCGTGGCGGACGGCCTCCACCCCGCGCGGGGCCGAGGCGGCGTTGCCATGGATCGGCAGGATTTGCGGATTGGTGGCAGGATTGGACCCCGCCAGACTGGACCCCGCCTGACCGGCTATCGCCTGACTGGCCGCACCGCCACCGGGCCGGGTTTGCGGCAAGGGATCGGGCGCTGCCACCGGATCGGGCTTGCGGGTACGAAACCGGCTAATCGTGAGCTTCGTAGTCATAGAGCTGTTTCGCTTCTTGCAAGGTTTCAAACATGTAAAGCTGGCCGTTCTTCAGGACCGCCGCCGATCGGCAGAACTTTTCCAGCGTCTTGGGTTGGTGACTGACCACGATGACGGTGGCGTTCTGCAGGCGCTGGCGCAGGATCGAGCCGGCTTTCTTGTTGAACTCCACATCGGTGGTCGACGGCATGCCTTCGTCGATCAGGTAGATGTCGAACTCCAGAGCCAGCATCAAGGCAAAGTTGAAACGCGACCGCATGCCGGAGGAATAGGTGCCAACGGGTCGGTCAAAATACTCCTCAATCCCGCACAGCCAGCGGCAGAAGCTTTCGACATAATCCGGGTCCAGCGCATACAGCCGCGCGATATAGCGGGCGTTCTCGGTCGCGGTGTGTTTGGACACCACGCCGCCCATGAAACCTAACGGGAACGATATCCGCGAGGTGCGGCGGATCGTGCCCTCATCCGGCTTTTCAAGCCCCGCCATCATGTTGATGATCGTGGTCTTGCCAGAGCCGTTCTTGGCCAATATCCCCATCGAATTGCCCAGCGTGACCTTGAACGAGGCCCGGTCGAGAATGACCTTGCGGCTCTTCCCGGTCCAGAAACTTTTGCTGACATTCTCGAATTCGATCATGTCTTTCCCGCGCTGCACGACCGCGCCCCTTGTGGCCGGTGCCCTGCCGCCCTTGCCCCTTGTGACCGGTCTGCACCCCGGATTACCCGACTGTCGTTAACGGCAGGTGCATGACGGCCGTGTGCGGCAAAGTTAAGGCCCGACAGTGTGGGAAACAATAGCGCGTATTCGGGCAGGATTATGTCGGAAGCCTGCCGGGGCGGGGAAATTTGGTGAATTTGCCTCAAGCTTCCGGTTTTGACCGGGTCAGCCGGGCCAAACCCATGGCGAGCGGCCCGAACAGCAGGCTCAGCGCCAGACCAAACCGCGCTTCTGCGGCCGGAATCCCGCCGGGCAGGACGTGGGGCAGGGCCAGAAGCGGCACGGTGACGCCAATGCCCGACAGGACGGCTAACAGGCACAGGTCACGCCACGCCAAACCCTGCGGCAGGGGCCAGCCGCTGACCCGCAGCACAAGGCCAGCCCCCATCAGCAACCCCAGAGGTTTGCCGATCCAAAGGGCGGCCACCACCCGGGCGGACGCCGTCCCGGCCGCCGTCAGATCAACCCCGCCCTGGGTCAGACCAAACAGCAACAAGACCACTGGCAAAGGCCGCGCCACCAGTTGGGCCAAGCGGTTCAACGGGTCGTGCAGATAGGTCTCCGCCTCGGCAAACAGGCCAAAGCTGCGTTCGGCATGCGGGATGATCGGGACCAGCGGCAACAGACCCAACGCCCCCGGCAAGCCCGACAGGACCACCCCGGCCCAACTGACCGCCCCGGCCAGAAGGTAGGGCCAAAGGGTTGCGGCACGGCGGTGCTGCACCTCGGTCGCACCCGGGCGGGCAAAGCGGGCGCAAAGGCGCCAGACCAGCGCAAGGGCCAGCGCGGGCAGCAGCAGCCAGCCCGGGTGCAGGCTGGCGACGGGCAGGTCCAGGGTCAAGGCCGCCAGCCCCAGAATATCAAACGCGATCGCCAACAGCAGCATGAGGTGCAGCGCCGGGTGGGATTTGCCAAAGACCGCAGCCCCGAACACATAGCAGACCACGACATCGGAGCCGACCGGCAACGGCCAGCCGGCAAACCGGCTCCAATCGGCAAGATCTGGATCGGTCATCGGCCACATGAGCCAGACCGCCACCGCCCCCAGCACACCGCCCGCGACCGCACCAAACGGCATCGCCCAGCGGGACGGCCCGGCCAAAGCGCCGCGCTCCAGCACCAAGGCCTCCCACAACTCCTTGGCGATGAAGACGATGAACAGCGCCATCAGGCCTTGGGCGGTCAAGGATTGCAGGCTGAGCACCGGGTCGCCAAGGCCTGCCCATCCGGGCAGATCCGGCAGCCCGAGCCGGTACTCCATCACGTCGAAGTAGCTGTCGTGGTCAAGGTTGACCCAGAGCGTGGCCATGGCCGCCCCGGCGCCAAGCGCTGCGGCATAGTGGCGGACATGGGGTGAGACGCGGTACATGGCGGAGATTCGGCTGGTTGAGGCGGTTTGGATTGGCATAGGCTGTGCGCGGCGGGCTGGCAACGCGGGGAATTTCCGCGCAGTCGGTTTGCTGGATGAACCGCCGGGGGACTTCGCGTCCCCCGGACCCCCTGCGGGATATTTTTGGACAGATGAACGGGCAAGAAGCAGCGGAGTTGTGGCGGCGGTTGGCGGCGTGCCGGCTCTGCGCGGAGCGGTTTGCTGCGACGGCTACGGCACATGCGCCGCGTCCGGTGGTGTGGTTCCGGTCCTCGGCCCGGATATTGGTCGCGGGGCAGGCACCGGGAGCGCGGGTTCATGCCTC
>JAYTQA010000380.1:0-2925 GCA_043746955.1 bacterium
CCCCCAGATCGGCCCGCATCGACCGGGTCAGAAACCCCACCGCCGGCGTCGGCACCGGACCCAACAGCAGCACGTTCATGCCGGTCGAGGTCAGGCCCGCCGTCAGCGCGTTTTCCAGCATGTAGCCCGACAGGCGGGTGTCCTTGCCGATCACCACCCGATGCGCTGAAGACCTGTCGCTGCGAAAGTAGCGCCCCGCTGCAGCCCCCAGACGCAACGCCATCTCGGCCGTCATCGGGTAGCTGTTGGCGCGTCCCCGCACGCCATCGGTGCCAAACAGTTTGCGGGTCATGCCGCTTCTCCTTTGTTGCAAGCCTGCCAAAGCGACAGGGCCTGCCGGGTCTCGGTCACATCATGGACGCGGATCATCTGCACGCCCTGCGCCACGCCCCACAGCGCCACGGCAAGCGACCCCGGCATCCGACGCGCGGCCTCTGCCTCGGCGCCAATCGTGCCGATGAAGCGCTTGCGCGAGGCACCCAGTAGAACCGGCAGGCCAAGGGCGTGAAACAGCGACAAGCGCTGCAGCAGGGCAAGGTTGTGGCTGAGTGTCTTGCCAAATCCGATGCCCGGATCAATGGCGATATTTTCACGACGGATACCGGCAGATTCTGCCTCCGCCACTCGAACGGCCAAGGCATCGTAGACGTCCAGCACCACATCGTCGTAGCGCGGGTCGTCCTGCATCAAGGCAGGCGAGGCGATCGAGTGCATCAGGATCACCGGCGCACCAGATCTGGCCACCAGGGCAGCCATGCCGGGGTCAAACTGCAGCGCTGTCACGTCATTCACCCACGAAGCCCCGGCCAGCAGTGCCGCGTCAGCCACTCCCGACTTGCGCGTGTCGATCGAGATCGGCACCTCCATCCCGCCCTCCCGCAAGGCTCGGATCACCGGTGCGGTGCGTGCCGTCTCGTCGTCCTCCGAAACCTCAACCGCCCCGGGTCGCGTGCTTTCGCCGCCAATGTCGATGATATCGGCACCCGAAGCCATCAGCCGGGCCTGCATGAGGGCGGCCTCGGGCTTCAGGAACAGGCCGCCGTCCGAAAAGCTGTCGGGCGTCACATTCAGGATACCCATGATGCGCGGCACGCCAAGGCCAAGACCGCCGAAATCCGGCCGCGCGGCGCAAAGGCGGTCCCGCTGGGCCTGCGAAAGCTCTGCTGCCGGAACGATCCGCGGTGCAACGCTGCGGCTCAACACCTCGACCCGGTCAAACCAGCAGGACCCGCCAGCCAAAGGCAGGGCCTCGGCAGAGCGTGCCACATCACTCATCGCGATGGGTCGCAGGTAATCCGTCAAGCTTTCGTCTTTCATTTTGGCACAAATATCCTGCGGGGGGTCCGGGGGGCGCAAAGCCACCCGGCGGTTCAACCCGCGTGATCTTGGGGATTATGCGCTGTGGCCCCGGCCAGCAAGGCCTGCGCTCAGGCCTGTTCCACCCTCACGCGGCTTCCTGCCGGAAGTGCAACAGTTCCGTGAACGATCAACCGCTCGGCAGCCATGGTTTCGGCCAGCCACAGCGCCAGCACCACCGGATCGCGCGACTGCGGCCCGTCGGTCGCATCCAGCACCATCTTGGAGGGCGCCCAGACCAAGATCTGGCCGCGCTTGACCGCCCAGTCGATTTCAGTCCGGGTTTCCATCACCACGCAGCGCGGATCGCGGGCGGCCAGCACCCAGGCGTTCTGCTCGATGGCCAACAGATCGACACGGCGCTGGGTCGGCCGGTGGCCGGTCTGCGGCTGAGCCACATCGGGCACCCCTACCGTCAGGATCACCGGCAAACCGCGCGCGGCCCAGGCATCCAGTCGCGCGCCCAGATCAGATGCCGCAATGCTGGCATTGTCGAGATAGATCACCAAAGGATGCAGCGCCGCCTCTTGCCCGTCTTGTCCCACGACATTCAGGGCCTGCTCGGCGCGTGAACGGACAATTTCGACCCCCAGTTTGTAAGGACCGATGTCCAGTTTTTCGATACGGACAAAGGCCCGCATCGCTTGCGGTTCGGACAGGATGCGTTCAGCCACGCGTTCGGCGAGGGTTTCCAAGAGGTTCAGGCGCTCGGCGGCAAGCTCGGTGGCAATGGCCTCGGTCAGCCGGTCGTAAGACAGAATGCGGTCCACATCGTCGTTCAATGGCTGCGGCGTGGGCCGCACCTCGACCACGATGTTGAACATGATGCGCTGGGTGTGGCCGCGCTCTTTCTGAAAGGCGCCGATATCAACCTCGACCACATGGTCGCGCAAGGAAATCCGGTCGCGCGGGTCAGCGCTGGCCGAGGCCAGACTGCGCTCTTCCGGGTGGGCAAAGGCCAGGCGGATGTCTGAGGTCATGCGGCCTTCCCATGTGGAACAGGGCCAGACTACCCCGTGACCCCGCACTTGCCTTGCCCGAAGCCGACTGCTTGTGCAAGCAGAGCGGCTTGGCGTTACGATGCCATCCGGTAAAAGTAATGGCCACCGATGGCTGCGGTCTTGACCACGTGGCCCCAGTTGGGCCGTGACCACCGCGCGTGAAAGTAGGTCGCTCCCATCGTCAGGGCCCGGGGAGCACCGTCCAGCATCACGCGGGCGATGCGGCCGGCGCGGTCTGCGGCCTCGCCGCTGCGCATCTCGTCGGCCACACCGTCGCAGATGTAGGAAAAGGCACAAGCCCCGCCCCCTGCCGCATGCACCACGCCACAGACCGATTTCGGAAAGTCAGGCGCGTCGACCCGGTTCAGGATCACTTCGGCCACGGCGAACTGGCCCTGCAGCTCTTCGCCCCGCGCTTCAAAGTAGATGGCGCGGCGCAGGCAATCCCATTGCGCGTCACCCACGGGCGCAGGCAGACCTGCCAGCCACGCATCGGAATAGCTCAACAGCGCCGGCGCGCCGGATTTGGTCGCCGGTTGATTTTCTGGCCCTTTGGCCAAGGCTGCAA
>JAYTQA010000381.1:0-2914 GCA_043746955.1 bacterium
GATCGGCGTGACGGCGGAGGGCTATCCTGTGGGATTGCAACTCGTTGCAAAAGCAACGGAGGAGGCGACAATTCTTCGCATTGCAGCCGAGAATGATCATCATCTGGGTGGGATTGCATCGCACCCTATGCCAGCAGCTTACCTCTGAGGCGCGGCTTTATCTGGTAAAACCACCCCGACCAAACTGATCCTGTGCTAAAGTCTAGACCAGGTGCCCGGCCTGCTCAATTCCTATGGAGAGATGCAGACATGACGATCCTTACGCGGCTGCTAGGCCTCGCTGCTTTGCGCGCGGCAGAAATTCCGGCAAGTGCAAGGGCGATGGCAAGGTTTTCGC
Organism: bacterium; assembly: GCA_043746955.1. Lineage (GTDB taxonomy): Bacteria > Pseudomonadota > Alphaproteobacteria > Rhodobacterales > Rhodobacteraceae > Stagnihabitans. The sequence continues at coordinate 338 of JAYTQA010000381.1, forward strand.
TGTTTGACTGAATGGTCTGTGGCCGCGCCGGGATGGGCGAGCCATTGGCGGGCATTTGCGCGACTACTATGATGACACACATTTCGGCCATGTGGGTCACCCTTCGGTTGGGATTTATCCTGCTGCCTTGGCGGGGGGGAGGAGGTTGGGGCAAGTGCTGCGGCGGTTTCGGATGCGTTTCTGATCGGGGCGGAGGCATCGGTCCGGCTGGGCATGGTGCTGGGTTCGGTGCATCACAGCCGGGGCTTTCACCAGACTGCCACGGCTGATGCCTTTGGTGCCACGATTGCGGCGGGACGACTTTACGGTCTGACCCGTGATCAAATGCGAGTGGCTTTGGGTCTTTGCAGCACCCGCGCTTCAGGTCTGAAATCGCAGTTTGGCACGATGGGCAAGCCTTACAACGCTGGCATTGCAGCGGCCAACCGGGTGGAATGTGCGGGGTTGGCGCGGGCGGGCTTCACCTCGGTCGATGATGGGGTGATGGGGCCGCAGGGCTTTGTTGCGACCCATTCCGCTGCGCCATCCGAGGCCGGGGTCCGGGATGACCCGCCGCCTGGCACTTTCCTGTTCGAGGATATCAAATACAAGCTGCACGCCTGCTGCCACGGCACCCATGCGATGATCGAGGCGCTGGCGGCGACCAAGCGCGGCCATAACCTGACGCCAGAGCGGGTTGCGGCGATCCATCTGCGCACCAGTCGGCGCTGGCTTTCGGTCTGTGACATCAAAGCGCCGCGCACCGGGGTGGAGGTCAGGTTCAGCTACAACTGGCTGGCAGGCATGGTGCTGTCGGGTATCTCGACCTCTGCCGACCGAAGCTATACCGACGCTTTGGCCGCAGACCCGTCGTTGGCCGCCGTTGCCGGCAAGATCACGGTGACGGGCGATGCCACGGTCAGCGACATGCAGGCCGCAGGCGCGGTTGGGCTGATCGATGGTGCAGTTCTACCCTTTGCCCATGACCTTGCCGCCCACTTGGACCCCGATCTGCTGGCGCGCAGCCCGCGCGCCAAGGCGACGGGGCTTTTGGGTGCAGAGGCCGAACATCTGCGGCAGGCGGTGGTTAATCTGGATGCTCTGTCGGCAACGGATCTGGGCAAGAAGCTGATGGCGGCATGATCGCGGATTCCGGCTGGATCGGTCGTCAGACCCACTGGATTGAGACGACCAGCGAACCTCTGGTTGCCCACGGGAGCGCAACCCGGCCCGGAAGATTGTGCCGGTGAATGTACCACCGCGACAGATGTGGGCGGGCTGCGAATGGTCCTGCCTGCCACATCACGGTGGACAGTCCAATCGGGCCAGTTACTATGCCGGACCGGGGCGTCGTTTTGAAATGGCGTCAGTGAACATCGGGGCAAGTCTGGCGCTTAGTCAGCGCGGTGATGCTTTGCATCAGGAGGACTTGATCGACAACGTCAGGCAATCGGCATGATCCAACCGCCTGATTGGCAAACCCTGCTGTTCGTTCCGGTTGGTGCCGAGAGGCATCTGGCGAGCGCAATTCGGCATCGGCCGGATGCCGTGATCCTTGATTTGGAGGACGCAGTTGCGCCGAACGCGAAGGTCGCCGCCCGATTTGTCTTGCGCGCGAACCAAACTCAGTTGGCCGAAGCTGGCATTGATTGCGTGTTGCGCGTCAACGGAGCGATAGGGTCGATGGTCGAAGACTTGAGCGCGGCCGATCACAGTTTGCTGCATGGCGTCGTGGTTCCGAAGTGCGAGGATGTGCATCCTTTGCGGAACGCGGTGGATTTGACGGATGGGGCAATCGGCCTTGTCGCTTGGGTTGAAAGCCCGGCGGGACTCCAACGGCTTGCCGAAATTGCTGCGGTTCCTCAATTGATGGCGCTGATGCTGGGATCAGAGGATTACTCTGCCGCGCTGGGGTCGATCCAGACCGAGGCGCGCTGGATTTGATTGCCGCGCGGTTGGCTGTTGCTGCGGCCCCGCGCGGTTTGATCCCGATCGGCTTTCCCGGCTCCCTTGCCAACTTCCGCGACTTCGATCTTTACGTTCGCCAGATTGGCCGAGGCCGTGATCTTGGGATGCGGGCGGTGGCCGCTATTCATCCGACGCAACTTCCCGTCAGTCGCGCCGCGTTGGCCCCGACAGAGGCGGAACTGAAATGGGCAGATGAAGTGCTGGCGGGACTGCAAGCAGGCGGCACCATTTTCGCGCTGGAGGGGCAAATGGTGGATGCTCCGGTCGTCGCGCGCGCGCCAGATCCGTGCGGCACTGCGGCGGCACGGCAAAAGGACGGCAGCCGGTGGCTGACGCCTGCATGTCGGCGCAGGCAGCTGACTGCACTCACATTGGGCAATCTGGCCGTCGCGCAAGCCCCGCTTGGTGAAGGCGCCACAGCAATGCATCTAACCGATCCTGCCCAAAGAACACCTCTCCCCCAAAGACCGTGGTGGGCACGCCCCAGTGGCCCGCCGCGCGCAACAGGGCGTCGTTTTGTGCCAGCCGGGCATCGTAATGTGCCGGATCGGCAGCAACCGAAGCCTCCAGCTCCGCCAGATCAAGCCCGGCCCGCGACGTGGCGTTCGCCAGATGATCGCCGCTGTCCCA
>JAYTQA010000382.1:0-2905 GCA_043746955.1 bacterium
GGGGACGGGCAGCGCCCTGGGATAAGCGCTTGGGGAGGCGCGGATGGAATCGCCGGAAGGAGCTCAAAGGCAAGGACATCGGGATGCCAAGTGGGATGCCAAGTGGGGTTGTTCGGGGGGGGGCCAGAGCGGCAGACTGGGGGGTGCGCAGATGGGCGCGCAGCGGGGTGCGCAGATGGGTGCGCAGCGAGGTGCGCAGTTGGTCGCGCAGCGGGGTCCGCAGCGGTGTCCGGCCCGGTGGCAGACCCTGAAAGCAACGCTCAACCGGCCGAAGCGGTTTACAGGCGGATTATCTTGGGCCACAGACGGGGCTATGTTAGCGTGTGACACGAAGAGGAACATGGCCGTGATGGATTGGGACAAGCTGCGGATCTTTCATGCGGTGGCCGACAAGGGCTCGCTGACCCATGCCGGCGACGTGCTGCATCTGAGCCAGTCCGCAGTCAGCCGCCAGATCAGGGCACTGGAGGAGTCGCTCTCGGTCACGCTGTTTCACCGGCATGCGCGCGGGCTGATCCTGACCGAACAGGGCGAATTGCTGTTTGATGCAACCTCCCAGATGGTGCGGCGGCTGGAGGCAGCGGCGGCGCGGATCCGGGATTCTGAGGATGAGGTGTTTGGCGAGTTGCGGGTGACCACCACCACCGGCTTTGGCACCTTGTGGCTGGCACCCCGGTTGGCAGCCCTTTACAAGAAATATCCCGCCCTCAAGATCGACCTCATGCTGGAGGAGCGGGTGCTGGACCTGCCGATGCGCGAGGCCGATGTCGCGATCCGGATGAAGGAACCGACCCAGGCCGACCTGATCCGCAAGCGGCTGATGCAGATCAGGATGCGGCTTTATGCGACGCCGAAGTATCTGGAGGAGCACGGCACGCCGAAGTCGATGGACGAGATGACCTCGCACCGCCTGATCTGCCAGCATGCAGGCACCGCGCAGGTGGCGGCGGGCGCGCTGCTGGTGGCCGAACTGATGAGCCATGACATTCCGTCAACCTTGACGGTGAACAACTACTTCGGCGTGTTGCAGGCGGTGCTGAACCATCTGGGGATTGGCGTCTTGCCGGATTATGTGACCGAAGACAGCCCGCATCTGGTGCGGGTATTGCCGGATGTGGAAAGCAGCGAGGTGCCGGTGTTTCTGGCCTATCCCGAGGAATTGCGGCATTCCAAGCGGGTGGCGGCGTTCCGGGATTTCGTGATGGAAGAGATCATGGCCTACCGGCAGCGCCAGCACGACTGAAGTAGCACCTGAGGTCGGCCTGAGCCTCCGGCGGGGATATTTTCGCCAGAATGAACGGCGGGCGGTGCGCTGACGGGGGCGCCGCATCTCACGAAAGGTTTCACGCCGTTACAGATCTGCAAGAGCCATGCATGGCGCACATAGCGGGCATGTCAAGATTGCCGCCGGTTTGCGGTTGCCGCGCACCGCAGCGCCGCCTATCTGAACTGGCGAAGCGGTGATCGAGTGCGCTCTTGCCGCTTCATACCTCCCTGTTGGACTTGGCCGAGCGCAAGCTCGGCCTTTTTTTGGTTTAGCATAGGGCGTTAACCGGTTGGAATCTGGCGATTTTCGCGGTCTTGCAATCGTCTTGCCCGCGTCTTGCCCGCGTCTTGCCTGCGTCTATACGCCGGGATGACAAAAGGGTGTTAAGAATTCGCCGAAATTTACCGCACAGCATCGCGGCGGGCGGTCAGCCAGGCGGCGTCGGCGGGCGAGGCGGCAAGCCTGATCGCGGTGTCATATTCGGCGCGGGCGGCAGGATCCCCGGCGCGGGCCAGATATTCGGCGCGGGCGGCGTGGAAGGGTTGGTAGCCTTGTAGCTCCGGCGCAAGCTGGGCCAGCAGGTCCAGTGCCACCGCCAAAGCACCGGCTTCGGCAATCGCGACGGCGCGGTTCAACTGCACCACGGGTGTCGGTTCATGGCGGAGCAGGCTGTCATACAAAGCGGCGATTTGCGGCCAGTCGGGCGCGGCACCCTGCACATGGCAGGCGGCGATGGCGGCTTTGATCTGGTAGGGGCCGGGGCTGTGGCGGGTCAGCGCCAGATCCACCAGCGCCAGCCCTTCGGCAATCGCACCAGCATCCCACAGGCCGCGGTCCTGCGCCGACAAGGCGACCGTGGCCCCTGCGCCATTGGTCCGTGCCTTGTGCCGGGCGTGGGTCAAGAGCATCAGGGCCAGACAGCCCTCAACCTCGGCCTGCGCCGGGCGCAATTGCAGGATCAGGCGGGCGAGGAAGATCGCCTCGGCACACAGATCGCGCGGCTCGGCGGGGCCTGCGGTGTAACCGGCGTTGAAGATCAGGTACAGGACGGCAAGCACCGATTGCAGCCGTTCGGCCCAATCCTCGGGGCCGGGGACGGCGAAGGGGATGCCGGTGTCCCGGATGCGGGCTTTGGCGCGGGTCAGGCGCTGCGCCATGGTCGGCTCGCTGTCAAGGAAAGCCCGGGCGATCTCAGTGGTCGAAAGCCCGGCAATGCTGCGCAGGGTCAGTGCCACCCGGGATTTGGGGTCAAGCGCGGGATGGCAGCAGGTGAAGATCAGGCGCAGGCGATGGTCGGCGATCAATTCGGGCTCCTCTGCGGCCTCATCGCTTGCCAGAACGGTCAGGGCGGCGGTTTGAGCGGTATCCCGCGCGGCGCGGCGCAGGCGGTCGATGGCCTTGCGGAACGCCACGCGGATCAGCCAGGCCATCGGATTGTCGGGCGGACCCGAGCGCGCCCAATGCACCAGGGCAGAGGCGCTGGCATCCTGCAACGCATCCTCGGCCAGTTGGAAATCGCCGACGCGGGCAATCAGTGCTGCGATGATGCGCCCCCGGTCCGCGCGCAGGGTCTGATCCAGCGTGAGGATCAGGGCGGGATCGGGGGCAGACATCATCAATATTCCATCACGGGGCGCA
>JAYTQA010000383.1:0-2896 GCA_043746955.1 bacterium
TGGGCGTCTCCGACTTCGCGATCATCCTGCGCCACGTCCTGCCGAACGCGACCGTCGCCACCATGACCATGATGCCCTTCATCCTGTCCGGCACCATCGGCAGCCTGACCGCGCTCGATTTCCTTGGCTTCGGCCTTCCCCCCTCGGCACCCTCGCTCGGCGAATTGACCCAACAAGCCAAACAAAACCTGCAAGCCCCGTGGCTCGCCTTCACCGCTTTCGCCACCTTCTCGGTGATGCTCAGCCTGTTGGTCTTTATCTCCGAAGGGGTCCGTTCCGCCTTCGACCCGCGAAAGACCTTCAAATGAGCTTGCTTGCCGTCGAAAACCTCCACGTCCGCTTCCGGCAGGACGGCCAGCTGGTCCACGCGGTCAAGGGCGTCAGCTTCCGCTTGGAAAAGGGTGAAACCCTCGCTTTGGTAGGCGAAAGCGGTTCTGGCAAATCCGTCACCGCCCTTTCCACCGTCACCCTTCTGGCCGACAATGCCGAGGTCACCGGCTCCGTCCTTTACGCCAACCAACAGATGATCGGCGCTTCCGAGGCGCGCCTGCAAAAGGTCCGCGGCAACGACATCAGCTTTATCTTTCAAGAGCCGATGACCTCGCTGAACCCCTTGCACACGATCGAGGCGCAGATCACCGAAAGCCTCTCGCTCCACCAAGGCCTAAGCGGCGCACCAGCCCGCGCCCGTGTGCTGGAGCTGCTGGAGAAAGTCGGCATCCGCGACGCCGAAACCCGCATGATGGCCTACCCGCACCAACTGTCCGGCGGCCAACGCCAGCGCATCATGATCGCGATGGCGTTGGCCAACGGCCCCGACCTCTTGATCGCCGACGAACCGACCACAGCACTGGACGTCACTATTCAGGCCCAAATCCTCGACCTGCTTGCCGACCTGAAACGCTCCGAGGGTCTTAGCCTGTTGTTCATCACCCACGACCTGACCATCGTGCAACGCATCGCTGACCGGGTTTGCGTGATGCAGGGCGGCGAAATTGTCGAACAAGGCACCACCGCCGCCATTTTCGCCAACCCCAGGCACCCCTACACCAAAAAACTCCTCGCCGCCCATTCCACCGGCCTGCCCGACCCGGTGCCGCCCGCCGCCAAAGAAGTCCTCAGAACCGAAAACCTTCGCGTCTGGTTCCCGATCACCTCGGGCTTTTTGCGCCGCACCACCGGCTATGTGAAGGCGGTCAACGACACCAACCTGTCCGTCCGCGCCGGTGAGACCCTTGGCGTGGTCGGCGAAAGCGGTTCCGGCAAGACCACCCTCGCCCTTGCCATCCTGCGGCTGACCGGATCCACCGGGAAAGTCCTGCTCGACGGCAAAGACATCTCCCTGATCGCCAACTCCGCCCTGCGCCCCTTGCGCCGCGACATGCAGGTGGTGTTCCAGGACCCGTTCGGCAGCCTGTCGCCCCGGATGACGGCCGAGGCAATCATCGCCGAGGGCTTAGGCGTGCACGGGCTGGAGCCCGGCCAAAACCGCCGCGACATGGTGTCAGCGATCATGGCAGAGGTCGGCCTAGACCCTGCCACGATGAACCGCTACCCGCACGAATTCTCCGGTGGCCAAAAGCAGCGCATCGCCATCGCCCGCGCCATGATTTTGCGGCCCCGGCTGGTGGTGCTGGACGAACCGACCTCCGCGCTCGACATGACGGTGCAGGTCCAAATCGTCGATCTTCTGCGCGATCTGCAACGCCGCCACGGTCTGGCCTATGTGTTTATCTCCCACGACCTGCGCGTCGTCCGCGCCCTGTCCCACAAGGTCATGGTGATGCGAAACGGCGACGTGATCGAGGCGGCGGATGCCGAAACCCTGTTCGCAAACCCGCAGCACGACTATACCAAGGCGCTCCTGGCGGCAGCCTTCGGAACCCCTGCATGAAAATCCTTTTCGTCCACCAGAATTTTCCCGGCCAATTCCTTTATCTTGCCCCCGAACTGAAGAAACGCGGCCACGAATGCCTGTGCCTGACCGACTTTGGCAACACCCGCGAGAGCACGATCCCGATCCTGAAATACAAACACGATGCGCAGACCATTGATCCCGCCGCTGCCCGGCTGGGCCGCAACTATATCCAGATGAGCGACCGTGGCGTCTCGGTCGCCCGTGCCTGCCTGCAACTGCGGGAGGCCCGCAACTATGTGCCCGACGTGATCTTCGGCCATTCCGGCTGGGGCGAAACCCTGTTTATCAAAGAGGTCTGGCCTGAGGCCAAGCTGTTGATCTACGCCGAGTTCTACTACAAAGGCCGCGGCGCAGATGTGGGGTTCGACCCCGAGTTTTCCAAACCTACCTTCGATCAGGTCATGATCGCCCAAGGCCGCGCGAGCCACCTTGGCCAGGCTCTGCTGCATGCCGACGCGGGCCTGAGCCCCACCGAATGGCAAGCGTCGACCTATCCAGCCCCGCTGCGCCAGATGATCGAGGTGATCCATGACGGCGTGAATACCGATGTGATGGCCCCCAATCCCAACGCCGTTTTCACCCTGCCCAACGGCCAGCCGGTGAAACCCGGCGATGAAGTCCTGACCTTCGTCAATCGCAATCTTGAACCCTATCGCGGCTACCACATTTTCATGCGCGCCTTGCCCGCTGTGCTGCAAGCCCGCCCAAATGCGCAAGTGGTGATGGTCGGCGGCGACGAGGTCAGCTACGGCGCCGCCCCCAAAGACGCCAAAGGCTGGAAAGACACGATCCTTGGGGAGGTGCGCGACAAGCTGGACATGTCCCGCGTGCATTTCATGGGCAAAGTCCCCTATGACCAGTTCGTAGCCCTGATGCAGGTCAGCCGCGCCCATGCCTACCTGACCTATCCGTTCGTGCTCAGCTGGTCGATGATCGAGGCGATGAGTGCCGGTGCCCATGTCATAGCCTCGCGCACCG
>JAYTQA010000384.1:0-7666 GCA_043746955.1 bacterium
ATGGATTATTGCGGCCAGGGGTCTGGAAACTGACTGCAGCGCTCCCGATATCTGGGTGGAGGGTCGGCCCGGAACGCCGCCTTCAGTTCACTGTCCCTCGTTCCGTACTGGCGCCCGGTCCCAAGCTCGGGCGCCTTTTTCTTGGGGAGTGGCGATGCCTGAAACCACCGCAAGCGAAACCACCTTGGCCGATGCCCTGATCCGCAAAATCCTGACCGAAACCAAGGTGATAGCCCTGGTCGGCTGGTCGCCAAGGCCGGATCGGCCAAGCCATGGGGTGGCCGCCTATCTGGCGCGGCGCGGCTACCGGGTGATCCCGGTCAATCCCGGTCAGGCGGGGCAGGTTACCGCTTGGGGCGAAACCGTGCGCGCCAGCCTGTCCGATATTGCCGAACCGGTCGATATGGTCGACATCTTCCGTGCCTCGGATGCGGTGGGTCCGGTGGTCGAGGCGGCGATCGCCGGGCTGACCGGACCGCGCGCGATCTGGATGCAGCTTGGCGTCGTCAACGAGCCCGCCGCCGAAGCCGCCCGCGCTGCCGGATTAAAGGTGGTGATGAATCGCTGTCCGGCAATCGAAATCCCGCGTTTGGGGCTCTAGGCTTATTTTCTGTCCAAAAATATCCCACGGGGGGTGCGGGGGGTGTGAAACCTCCCGCTGCCACATTGGCCGCAAAATGCCACCTATCACTGGCACGCCCAGCCCTTTTGCGCTAAACGCCAGCATCCCCAACCGGAGCCTGCGCATGAAAGCCGCCGTCATCACCTTTCCCGGATCAAACTGCGACCGTGATCTGGCTGTTGCGTTTGAACGGACGGGGTTTCAGGTCGCGCGGGTCTGGCACAAGGAAACTGCCCTGCCTGCGGGCACCGATGTGGTCGGGCTGCCGGGCGGGTTTTCCTTTGGCGACTATCTGCGCTGTGGGGCGATTGCGGCCCAGTCACCGATCGCCGCCGCCGTCAAGACCCATGCTGACCGGGGTGGCTTCGTTCTGGGCGTCTGCAACGGGTTTCAGGTTCTGACCGAAATGCGCCTGTTGCCCGGCGCTTTGATGCGCAATGCCGGGCTGAAGTTCGTCTGCCGCGTTGTGGGCCTGCGGGTGGCGTCGACCGATAGCGCCTTCACCTGCGCCTATGGCCGGGGCCAGGAGATTCAGGTCCCGATTGCCCATCATGACGGCAATTACACGATTGATCCAGACGGCCTGAAAGCGCTGCAAGATCAGGACCGTATCGCGTTTTCCTATGTCGAAAACCCCAACGGGGCGATGGCGGATATCGCGGGCATCCTCTCGGCCAACCGGCGTGTCCTGGGCCTGATGCCGCACCCCGAACGTGCAGTTGATAGGACATTGGGAGGGGTCGATGGGGCGGCGGTTTTCGCCAGCCTGATGGGCGGTATGGCGCTGGCATAGCCCGCCACACCACGCGCTTGCTTGAGGTGCCGGGCCCACGGGCCTAGATTTGGCCGATGTCCAACCCCGTGCAAACCCGACCGGAGCCCACCCGGGCTGATCGCAACCAGACCGCGTCGGTCTGGGTCAAAGCGATTGTCGCCCTGCTGGTTCTGCTGGCGTTCGGCGTGATTTTGAGCACCAGCCGCTGGCTGAGCGAACGCTTTACCGAAACCACCCGCAACAAGGCCGAACTGCGGCTTGCGCTTTATTCCGGCAACGTGGTGTCTGAACTGCAGCGCACCTCGGTCGTGCCGATGCTTTTGTCGCGCGACCCTGCGATCACCCAAGCCCTGATCAATTCCGATTTTTCCCACACCACCCAGCGTCTGGTGCAGGTGCAGGCGGATATCGGTGTCGCCTCGATCCTGTTGTTGGACAGCACCGGCCGGACCGTGGCTGCGACCAATCGAAACCTTCTGGGCACCAATTACCGCAACGCTGATTTCTACGTGGCCGCCGCCCGTTCGGTGGATACCGTCTTTTCCGCCGCGCAGCGGGACGGCGGCGGCTTTGATTTCAGCTACAGCCAGGAGGTTTTCGTCGACGGCAAACCGATGGGCATCATCGTGGTGGCGGTGGAACTGATGAAGTTTGAACGGGCTTGGGAAGCCTTGCAGGACGTGGTTCTGGTGTCTGATTCGGAAGGTCGCGTGATCTTGTCGACCGAACCGCGCTGGCGCGGTCAGCCGCTGGATCAGGCGATTGCCGCGCCCGACAGCCCCTCGGCGTTTGAACTGGCGCTCAACCGGGCGTTTTCGGTGACATCTGACCTGACCCAGAGCCGCCCCGACGCTTATGTGCGCGGCGTGGCAGTGTTGCGCGCCGACAGCCGGATGACGTTTCGCGGCTGGCATATGACCAGCTTCACCGCCTACGATTCGGTGCGCGAAAAGGTCAACGGCATTCTGGCGCTGGAGATCATGGGTTTCGCCATCCTCGCGGCCCTGACCTTCTACCTTCTGTCGCGCCGGGCGTGGTCGCAAACCCTCAGCTTCCGCCGCGAATCGCTGGAACTGCGGCAGTTGAACGCAAGATTGCAGCGCGAAATCGCCGAGCGGGAAAAGGTCCAAAAAGACCTCGCGGTGGCGGAACAAACCCTGGCGCAATCCTCAAAACTGGCGGCGTTGGGCGAGATGTCGGCGGCCGTCAGCCACGAGTTGAACCAGCCGCTCGCCGCAATGAAAACCTACCTCGCGGGCGCGCGGCTTTTGTTGCAACGCAAGCGCATGGAAGAAGCGTTATCCTCCTTCCAGCGGATCGACGATCTGATTGACCGGATGGGCGCGATCACCCGGCAGTTGAAGTCCTATGCCCGCAAGGGCGGTGACGCGTTCGAGCCGGTGGATCTGCGGGTCTGCCTGTCCTCGGCGCTGGCGATGATGGAGCCGCAGTTGAAACTGCGTGTGGTCAAGATCAGCCGGTCGATCCCGCGCCAGCCGGTGATGGTGACGGCAGACCGCCTGCGACTTGAACAAGTGATCATCAACCTCTTGCGCAATGCGCTGGATGCGACCAAAGACATCCGTGAGCCGCAGATCGACCTGATTCTTTCTGCCGGCGATGGTGCGATGCTGACAGTCCGCGACAATGGCCACGGCATTGTCGATCTGGTCAACCTGTTCGAACCTTTCTACACGACCAAGAAAGCCGGCGAGGGCGTGGGTCTGGGGCTGGCAATCAGCTCTGGCATCGTGACCGACCTTGGCGGTCGTCTGACCGCGCGCAATGCCGAAACCGGCGGCGCGGTGTTTGAAATGCGCCTGCCGATCCTGACCCCCGATGTGGGCGCAGATCGCGGGCCCGATGTAAAAGCAGCGGAATGAGGAATTGATGGCGCGCGCAATGAAAGTGGCAATTGTCGATGACGAAGCCGATATGCGGCAATCGATCAGCCAATGGCTGGCGTTGTCGGGCTTTGACACCGAAACCTTCCCCTCGGCAGAAGAGGCGTTGAAGTCGATCGGTCCGGAGTTTCCGGGCGTGATCGTTTCTGACATCAAGATGCCGGGGATGGACGGCATGGCCTTCCTCAAAAAACTGATGGGGATGGATTCGGGTCTGCCGGTCATCCTGATCACCGGCCACGGCGATGTGCCGATGGCGGTGGAGGCGATGCGGGTCGGGGCCTATGACTTTCTGGAAAAACCGTTCAACCCGGACCGGATGACCGAACTCGCCAAAAAGGCCACCCAGGCGCGGCGGATGACGCTGGACAACCGGGCTTTGCGCAAGGAATTGTCGGACGGCACGGTGCTGATGAAAAAGCTGATCGGCACCAGCCCGGTGATGGAGCGGTTGCGCGAAGATATCCTCGACCTTGGCCAAGCCGATGCGCATGTGTTGATCGACGGCGAAACTGGCACCGGCAAGACTTTGGTGGCCCATGCATTGCACGCGGTGGGCCCGCGTGCGGGTCGCAAGTTTGTGACGATTTCTTGTGCGGCCTGGTCGGAAGACCAACTCGCCGCCCGCCTGTTTGGCCCGGGTGAGGATGGCAACATCCCCTTGGTCGAAGAGGCCCGCGGCGGCACGATCTGCCTTGAGGATATCGAGGCATTGTCCGGCTCGATGCAGGCCCGCCTCTTGACCCTGATCAACGAACAGGGCCCGTTGCCCGAAACCCGTATCGTCGCGATCTGCAACCACCACGCGCCGGACAAGACGCTGGAGGATACGCTGCGCCCGGACCTGTTTTACCGCTTGGGGGCGATGACCATCGTGTTGCCGCCCCTGCGGTCGCGCGGCGAAGACATCCTGACCCTGTTCAACCGCCTGACCGAGCAATTCGCAGAAGAATACGGCTGTGATGCCCCGCAGGTGACCGCCCAAGAAGCGGCCCAACTGCTGCAAGCACCGTGGCCGGGCAATGTGCGCCAACTGGTCAACATCGCCGAACGCGCCGTGCTGCAAAATAGGCGGGGGTCGGGGTCGATAGCCTCGCTCCTCATGGCGGATAACGAGGCCGCTGGCCCGGCGCTGACCACCGAAGGCAAGCCGCTGAAAGACTATGTCGAGGCCTTTGAACGGATGCTGATCGACAATACGATGCGCCGCCACAAGGGATCCATCGTCGCGGTGATGGAGGAGTTGTGCCTGCCGCGCCGCACCCTGAACGAGAAGATGGCGAAATACACCCTGCAGCGGCAGGACTACGTCTGACCCGTCGCCGCATTCCGCCGCTCCCACCCACCCCGCAGCGAAATGCGGCTTGGTGCGGGGTGGTGGCGGGCAAAGCAGGTGGGCTGTCTGCCCCCCTCGCGGCACTCACCCCCCGAGGATATTTGGCCAATGTGAAAGGGAACGCAGGGGCGATTGCCCCTGCCCGGTGCCCAAATACGCAACCGGGGCCTCGGCGTGAAACTCCAGGCGTTCATTCAGCAGCTTACCGCCGGGTCAGCTTGAGCCAGATCCCGTCTTTGGCCCGCACGGTCAGATGCGCCACCGGCACCGGGATGCGACCTTCAACCGGTTTAAACCGGAAAGCGCGGGTCAGAAGTGCCAACAGGAGCGGGCCTTCGACCATGGCAAAGCCGGCACCGGGGCAGACGCGCGGACCGGCAGAGAACGGCATATAGGCGTCGCGGGCAGGGCTGCGGTTGGCCTCCGTGCTCCAGCGGTCGGGGTCAAAGGCATCAGGTGCGGACCAGAACCGGTCGTGCCGGTGCAGGTGCCAGGGTGACAGTACCACCTGCGCGCCAGGTTTGACCACGCGGCCCCGGAAGTCCTCGGTTTGGGTGTTTTCGCGCACCATCATCGGGACGGCGGGATAGAGCCGCAGGGTTTCGCGGAACACGTCGCGGGTGAATTTCAGGCGGGACAATGCCGCAAAGTCGGCGGCACCGGGCAGGGTGGCAGCCTCTGCCGCGACCCGGGCTTGTGCGTCGGGGTGGGTCGCCAGCAGATACAGCGCCCAAGCGAGGGCGGAGCCAGAGGTTTCGTGGCCGGCGAGGAAGAAAATTGTCACCTGATCGACCATCTCGGCGGTCTGGAATCGCTGTCCGGTCAAGGGGTCGGGCGTCGTCATGATCTTGGTGGCGAGGTCGTCCGGCGCGCTGCCCTTGGCAATCTCAACCGCCCGCGCTTCGGTCAGACTTGTGATCAGCCGCCGGATGACTTTGGCGGATCGTTGGGTCGCTAAGCGGTGAAACCGGGGAAACCAGCGCGGTAGTGGCAAGAAGGCCGCAAGGTTCAGGATCGGCTGGCTGCGCTGATAGGTTTTGAACTCGGTGAAGGTGGCGGAGGCTATTTCATGCTCAATCGGGATCGAGAACAGGGTGCGAAAGATCACGTCAGCGGCGGCGTGGCTGGTTTGCTGTTCGATTTCCACCAGACCTTCGCTCAGCCGGGCAGCAGCGGCCTGACCTGCCGCCCAGATGGCGGGCAGGGTGTCGCGCAAGCGCCCGCCCTCAAATGCCGGGTCAATGATCCGGCGCTGGCGCCGCCAGACCTCCCCGTTGGTCACAAACACCGACCGGCCAAGCAACGGGCGCAGGCCTTCCGCCACCCGCATCGACTTCGGGAAATCGTCGGGGCGTTCGGTCAGCACGCGGGCGATCAGGGCGGGGTCGTTGACCAGATAGCTGCGGAAAAATGGCGTGCGGAATTCGGCCATCCATGCATGGTAAAGCCGCGCGGGCTGGGCCGACAGGATATCGGCGCGGAACAGCTGCAAATAACGCCAGAGAGAGACTTTGTCCGGGCGTGGCGCGGGCTTGGGCGGGTTCATAGCGACCGCCACGGCGACAGCGGGGTTTCAACCCGGGACTTAGACGGTTGGCGGTCGCGGTAGCGGTCGGCCAAGGTGACCGGACCCGCAGTGATCTGGAAGTAATCGTAATCTCCGGGCCGGTCAAACGCGCAAAGGTATTGAAAATGCAGCCGAAAAAACCGCCAGCGCAGTTCGCGCCAGCGTTCGGGCGACAGAGTTTGGCTGAAGGCGGCAGAGATGACCAGCGGCCAAAGCTTGGCCGGTGGGGCCACGCCGGTCACCGAAACCGGGTCGCAAAGCGCAAAGGCGCAGCCATCGCCGGGAGCGGTCACGTCAACCCAGGTGACCTCCGGTCGGGCGGCCAGATAGGCAAGGTCGCGGCGGAGCCGGTTCGCTTTGGGCAGAAACGACACCATCGGCACGACCTGACCCAAGGTCAGCAGTGCCAAAGCCGGGCGTTCTTCGGGCAACCCGGCGCGGATCATGTCGCTTAAGATCGACACCGCCAGATGCGCCCCGGACGAGTGGCCGACCACCAGAACCTCGTCACATTCAGCCATTGCCTGACGGATGCGGCGGCCAAATTCGCCGATCCGGGTTTCAAGCTCGGGCGGGTTGGCCCCGCCGTTTTGCGCGGAATAGGCATAGTCGTGCATCAGATAGTAGGCGAACAGCCGGTTATCGTGCCGGCGAAAGGTTCGCAAGATCAAGGGGATGATCGGCAGGCCGGCGATCAGGCCGAAGATCGGATGCAGCGTGGCCCCCAGACGGTACAGCGCGTAACCCGCAGCCAGCGCCACCACAAGTTGCAGGATCAACAGGCCAATCGGATACAGTGCCGCAATCATCGGCCCTTTGCGCAGCCGCATCAGCCGGAATAATGCGCCGGAGCCAATATAGGCCCAGGCGGTCCGCACCAGTTGCAGATAGGTGGCCGGGATGCCGGTCTGCATCGAGGCGCGGACGAGGTCGGACCAGACCAGCACCTCGAACTCCGCCGTCGTCGGCCCACCGAATTCGCCAAGGACGCGCCAGCCATAGGGGCCGCCACCCTTGCGCGGCAACAGCTTCAGCCGATAGCCAGTGATCCGCGCCTGCTCAGCGCCTTCCTTGCGGTACAATTCGCGGTAACGGCGCGGGTGGATCGGGTCATAGCCGGGAATATAGAACACCCTGCGGCGAAACAGAGGCTCCTCCGTCGGTTGGGTCTGGGCAGGGCTTGTCGGATCCATCGCGGCCTCACCTGCAGTGTGCGCAGGAATTGCGGCGAGGGGAAGGCCTTAGCCAAGCTGGCTCAGGGCCGGCACATGCTCCAGGAGCCAGTAGGAAAACTGCGAAAACCCGCCGGTCAGCATCAACAGACCGATGGTCCAGAGCATCAGCCCCATGATCCGCTCGATTTTAAACATATGGGCTTTCATCAACGACAACAGCGGTGCCAGTTTGGGAAAAAATGCCGCGACCAACACGAATGGCAGACCCAGACCCAGCGCATAAACGG
>JAYTQA010000385.1:0-2882 GCA_043746955.1 bacterium
GCCCCAAACCCGCCCGTCAGTTCTTCAGATGGCCGACCGAGGCGCTGCCGCCATCGGCCACAAAGCTGATCGCAGCCCCAGCCACCGTCACATCATAGCACGCCCAATGGTCCGAGGGCGGCCAGACCGAGCAATACCGGTCCCCCTCCACCCGCCAATGGCCAATACTGTCGCTGCCCTTGTTATAGACCGTCTCGCCATCGGCCATGAAGCTTTGGGTCGAGCCATCGTCATAGGCCAGAACCTTGCCGGTCAATGCCGCGCCAATAGCCTTGCCGTCCAGCTTGCCATCGGCCAAAGCCGGGCCTGCCAAAACGGACCCCGCCAGCATCACCAAACCCAAAACCCACCGCATGAGAGCCTCCCCGATTTCCCCGACCCTAACCCTGTGGCCCCCGGGCCCAGATAACAAGCCCGTGATCGCTGGCTTGCACCCAAGTCCCCCCGGCTTTATGGGAGCCGCATCCCCAGTCAAAAGGCCGCCCGATGATCCCGCGCTATTCCCGCCCTGAGATGGTCGCCCTCTGGTCGCCCGAAGCCCGCTTCCGGATCTGGTTCGAGATTGAGGCCCATGCCTGCGACGCGATGGCCGCGATCGGCGTCATCCCCAAGGCCAATGCGCAAGCCATCTGGAAAGCCCGCGACGCCGAATTCAACCTGGCCCGGATTGATGAGATCGAGGCTGTGACCAAACACGATGTCATAGCCTTCCTGACCCATCTGGGCGAGATCATCGGGGCCGATGAGGCGCGCTTCATCCACCAAGGCATGACCTCGTCTGACGTTTTGGACACCACGTTCAACATCCAGCTGTGCCGCGCCGCTGACCTCTTGCTGGCCGCGCTCGACCGCGTGCTGACCGCCCTGAAAACCCGCGCCTTTGAACACAAGGACACCGTCCGGATCGGCCGCAGCCACGGCATCCATGCCGAACCGACCACGATGGGCCTGACCTTCGCCCGCTTTTATGCCGAAATGGCCCGCAACCGCGCCCGCTTGCTGAACGCCCGCGCCGAAATAGCCACCGGTGCCGTCTCCGGTGCGGTCGGCACCTTCGCCAACATCGACCCGAGCGTTGAAGAACACGTCTGCGCCATGATGGGCCTGACCCCGGAAACCATCTCCACCCAGGTCATCCCGCGCGACCGCCATGCGATGTTCTTCTGCACCTTGGGCGTCGTGGCCTCCAGCATCGAAAACGTCGCCACCGAACTGCGCCACATGCAGCGCACCGAAGTGCTGGAGGCGGAGGAATTCTTCTCCCCCGGCCAGAAAGGCTCCTCCGCGATGCCGCACAAAAGGAACCCGGTGCTGACCGAGAACCTGACCGGCCTGGCCCGCCTGGTGCGTTCCGCCGTCACGCCTGCGCTGGAGAATGTCACCCTCTGGCACGAACGCGATATCAGCCATTCCTCGGTCGAGCGTGCCATCGGCCCGGATACCACGATCACCCTCGACTTTGCTTTGCACCGGCTGGCGGGTGTGATCGAAAAGCTGGTGGTCTACCCGGAGAACATGCTGCGCAACATGAACAAATTCAAAGGCTTGGTGATGAGCCAGCGCGTCCTTCTCGCCCTCACCCAAGCCGGGGTCAGCCGCGACGACAGCTACCGTCTGGTCCAGCGCAACGCGATGAAAGTCTGGGAGCACGGCGCCGACTTCAAAACCGAACTCCTCAACGACCCCGAGGTGACCAAGGCGCTGTCCCCGGCGGAAATTGAGGACAAGTTCGACCTCGCCTACCATACCAAACACGTCGACACGATCTTCGCCCGCGTGTTCGGCGCCTGACCAAAGCGGGGGCCAGCCCCCGCACCCCCGGAGTATTTATGCCCAGATGAAGGGGAAACGGCGGCCGCGCTGGCGCAGGTTTGCCTTTCATTCTGGCGCAAATATCCCGGGGGTGCGGGGCTGGCCCCCGCGGCTGCGCCAACCCCGGCGCATCTTCATCCAGCCTTAACGCCCCTCAGCGCAACGTCATGCCATCTGAAGAATCGCCCATCTGAAGAATCGCCCGTCTGAAGAATTGGAGGTGCCATGGCGTTCAACCCCGCGATGCTGGCCAAGCTGACCAACCCTGCCGGGTTCGCGGCACCGTCGCAGGCGCTGGCCTCGGCGGCCAATAGCCTGCCCGCCATCAGGCCGCGCGAAAAGGCCGCCATCATCGTGCGGCTTTTGCTGGCCGAGGGTGCTCCGATCAAACTTTCCGCCCTGCCCGAAGATGTGCAGACCGCACTTGCCCAGCAAATGGGCCAGATGCGGCGGGTCAGCCGCACCGCGGTCAAATCGGTGGTCGATGAGTTTCTGACCGAATTGGAAGCCGTCGGCCTGTCGTTTCCCGGCGGGCTCGAAGGCGCATTGTCGATCATGGATGGCCATCTGTCGGCCAACGCCGCCAGCCGCTTGCGCCGCATGTCGGGCGGCAATGGCTCGGTTGACCCGTGGGAGCGGATCAACGCCTTGTCGCTCGACCTGATCCTGCCAGTCTTGGAGGAGGAGAGCGTCGAGGTCTGCGCGGTGGTCCTGTCCAAACTCCCGGTTGCCCGCGCGGCGGAGCTGTTATCGAAACTGCCGGGCGGCCGGGCACGGCAGGTGGCTTATGCCGTCTCGCTGACCGGCAATGTCGATCCTGGCACGGTGCAACGGATCGGCATGTCTCTAGCCGTGCAACTGGACAGCCAGCCCTTGAAAGCCTTTGATGTCGGGCCCGGCGAGCGGATCGGTGCCATCCTCAACATCGCGGCCGCCTCGACCCGCGATGACGTGTTGCAGGGTTTGGTCGAGGCGGATGCCGAATTCGCCCAGATCGTGCGCAAGAACATCTTCACCTTCGAACATATCAAGGCCAGGCTCGCCGGGCGCGATGTGCCGAAAATCGTCCG
>JAYTQA010000386.1:0-2864 GCA_043746955.1 bacterium
GACTGCGGCGCCACCGCGTCAGACAGCCGCAGCCGGTCGGAAATCAGCCGTCCGTCCAGATAGATCGCCACGTGTTTTCGGACCCGCCCCTGTTCATCCAGCACATAGGATTGCAACACCGGGTCGTCGGCCAGACCCGCCGCGAGCACATCCGCAACCGAACTGCCCGCAGCTTCGATCATCGGCGTATCGCGGTGCCGCATCAGGTGGCTGGTGAAGCGGATCGTGGCCATGTAACCTCGGTCAGGCCGGCGTTTCTGAAGCTAATATGCCATGTGTTGGAGGAAAAGCCCATGCCCACCCATCCTTAGATCCATTTTCAAGGCCAGTGTGCGGCTGCGCTGACCGCCTATGCCAGCCTGTTTGGCGGCACAAATCTGCAAATGCTGCGCTATGCCGATGGCCCCGGCGCGCCGGCGGCGTTCAAGACCAGCAGCCGCATCATGCATGGCCAGCTGACGTTAGGCGATGGCACGCTGATGGCCTCGGACTTTCCACCGGGGAGCGAGGGTGCGCCACAGAACGGCTTTTCGATCATGCAGACCGCCCCGGATATCACCACCGGCAAGGCTTGGTTTGCGGCGCTGGTTGAGGGCGGCGCGGTTATGCAGGACTTTCAGCCGACCTTCTTTTCGCCCGGCTTCGGCATGGTGAAGGACCGGTTCGGCACCCATTGGATCATCTCGGTCCTGGCCGCCGCGTAAGGCTGCCCCATTGCTTTTCTCCGCGCCCAAGTGCAAATCGCAAAGGGCAGACCCTGGGGCGAGACCGACCACATGACCCGAATCGACAACACGTTCGCGCGGCTGAAATCGGAAGGCCGCAAGGCGTTCGTGGCCTATATCATGGCCGGTGACCCGGATCTGGCAACCTCGCTGGCGGTGATGCAGGGCCTGCCCGGTGCGGGCGTCGACATCATCGAACTGGGTCTGGCGTTTACCGACCCGATGGCCGATGGCCCGACCATCCAACTGGCCGGCCAGCGGGCGCTGCAAGCCGGCATGACGGTCGACAAAACCCTGCAAATGGTGCGTGATTTCAGAGCCTTGGATGCGACGACCCCGATCGTGCTGATGGGCTATTACAACCCGATCCATGCGCGCGGCGTCGACCGGTTTCTGATCGAAGCGCGCGCGGTCGGCATTGACGGCCTGATCATTGTGGACCTGCCGCCGGAGGAGGATGCCGAGCTTTGTCTCCCCGCGCAAGCCGCCGGGCTCAACTTCATCCGGCTCGCCACGCCGACCACCGATGACAAACGCCTGCCCAAGGTGCTGCAAAACACCTCCGGCTTTGTCTATTATGTCTCGATCACCGGCATCACCGGTGCCGCCGCCGCCGAGGCTGGCGAGGTCGGGCCAGAGGTTGCCCGGATCAAATCGCAGACCGACCTGCCGGTGATCGTGGGCTTTGGCATCACCACGCCCGAGGCCGCGATGCAGATTGCCGCGGTGGCCGATGGCTGCGTGGTGGGATCGGCCATCGTCAAGCAGATTGGCGAGCGGCGTCCGGTGGCCGAGGTTCTGGCATTTGTGGCGAGCCTCGCAGCCGGGGCGCATAAGGCCTGAGTCTGGCACCCGAATCTGGCGCCTGAACCGCTTGCCTATCGCCGGCATCCTCTCCAAGCTGCGCCAAACTGGGCCAAACTGCGCCAAACCGGAGGAAACATGACCAAAGGCCGGATCGAGGCGTTTTCCGATGGCGTGATCGCCATCATCATCACCATCATGGTGCTGGAGCTGCACGCACCGCATGGCACGACCTGGGGCGACTTCAGACCCCTGTTGCCGATCTTGCTGAGCTACGTGCTGTCGTTCGCAAACGTCGGAATTTATTGGAACAATCACCACCACATGTTTCAGGCGGTCCGCCATGTCGGTGGCTGGGTGCTGTGGGCCAACCTGCATCTGCTGTTCTGGCTGTCCCTGATGCCTTTCGTCACCGGCCTGATCGGCGAGAACGAATTTGCCGGGGTGACCGTGGTTCTTTACGTCCTTGACCTGTTGATGTGCGGCTTTGCCTACTCCCTTTTAACCCGCGCTTTGGTCAGCGAACATGGGGCCGACAGCGCGTTTGCCCAGACCTTGGGCGGCGACCGGAAAGCGAAAATATCCCTCGCAAGCTATATCGTCGCGGTCCCGCTGGCGATTTATCTGCCGGTCGCAGCCCTGATCCTGATCGCCATTGTGGCCGGTATCTGGATCGTGCCGGACAGCCGGTTTGCCCATGTGACGGAGGAAGGCTGAAAATGCCGGTCATCACCTGCATCGAAGATCTGAAGGCGCTGCACCAGAGGCGGGTGCCGAAAATGTTCTGGGAATATTGCGAAAGCGGGTCTTACACCGAACAGACATTTGCCGAGAACTCCAGCGATTTCAGCAAGATACGGCTGCGCCAGCGGGTGGCGCGGGATCTGTCGAACCGCAGCACCGGATCGACAATGATCGGGCGAAAAGTCGCGATGCCGGTGGCTTTGGCACCGGTAGGCTCGTGCGGAATGCAAGCGGCGGACGGCGAGATCAAGGCCGCCCGGGCGGCCGAAGCGTTCGGCGTGCCGTTCACCCTGTCGACCTTTTCGATCTGCTCGATCGAGGATGTGGCCGCCCATACCAAGGCTCCGTTCTGGTTCCAGCTTTACGTGATGAAGGACGAGGATTTCGTTGATGGATTGATCGAACGCGCGCGCAACGCCGGCTGCGACGCTTTGGTGCTGACGCTGGATTTGCAAATTCTGGCGCAGCGCCACAAGGACATCAAGAACGGCCTGACCGCCCCGCCGAAGCTGACACCGCGCAACCTCTTGGACATGGCGCTGCACCCCGGATGGTCGCTGGACATGGCGCGCACGCCGCGCCGGACCTTTC
>JAYTQA010000387.1:0-2861 GCA_043746955.1 bacterium
GTTCTGCTTCAGCACCCAACAGACATTTTGGCGCTTATGCGCAAAGCGCTGGCGTATCTTTACCCAAATGCCAGGCGAACTTGATCGAGGAGGCAATGGCGTCGCTGACCCCAGTCGGATTTGCAGCATCGTCAGCCGCTCGCTGAGCTTGTGACGCCTGGCGAGGTGTCAATCCAGCGCGAAGGCCTTGGGGTTGACCTTGTGACCAATGGCATCCGGAGCGACATTCGCTACCCGGCGCTCTGCGGAAAAGCGACGTTTGCTCACCGGATCAACCAGCCAAACGCCTTTCGCGTCGGTCTCGACCTGGTAGGTGACCCCGCCGACCTGTGCTGTCGCGGCCGTCGGACCGCCCGTCCCGGACCCTGCATTGGTGCCCGTCAATGACGCGGTCGTCACGCCAACCGTGGTCGGGCTGCCCACACCGGCTGAAAAATCCAACACCTGGCCCCGGAACGTGTAATAGATGCCGCCCGGTTCCAGCCCAGGCGGCAGGGCGAAATAGTTCGGCGGATGCACCACCGAAATCACGATCCCGTCGCTGTCGCGCATCAACATGATGCCCGATGGCACTTGTCCTGCGACCGGCCCAGCAACGGCGGGCAGCGCCGCCAGCATCACGGTGCACATGGCAATCGTCGAAATCCGCATCATGGGCCATCTCCTTCGCCTGAACTGCGTTTCACGTCAAAATCGGGCGAGCGTCACGCCAATCGATCCCGTCAAGAGGGGCCCGTCACCGGAATACCGCGTCAGATTCTCAACCCCCAGCTTCAGCGAAATCGCCGTGCCGGGCAGCGTATATCCTAACCCGAGATTCAGATTACGGCCATTCCATTCTGCGATCAAGTTGAAAGACTTTGTAACTTCCCAAGCGATGCCGCCAAAAACGGCAGTTGCGGGGCCGGTCCGCCCCTCGGCCACGTCGCGTGGCGTCATGGTGGAGAATCGGCCCGACCCCAGCCCCAGCGTGGCCACCCCATTGAACGGCAAAACACTGGTTTTTGGCGTGAAGGCCCAGCTGCCTGCCACATAGAAACTAGGGCGCCCGTCCGTCACCTTGACCAGCAGATTCTCGCCCCCGACCGCGACGGACAGGCCGTCGTGCAGATAGTGGCTCAGCGCAAAGCCCCACGAGATGCGGTCCGGGTTGCCAAAGTTCGACAGGTCGTTGAACGACAGCATGATCGAGGCGCCGACCCCTTTGAACGCGTTGCCAAAGCTGAGGCCAAACCCAAGCGCGCCATCCGGGCTTGTGGTGTAGGGCACCCGGCCAACGCCTCCAAAACTGGCCGACAGGACGGTGCTGCCCGGTTGATTGGCAAAATGCGCCGGACCGAAGCCCGAGGGAATCGTCAGTTCATGCGCCGCGCCATTCGGAAACGCCACTTTGGCCGACCGGTACAATTCCAGCGCCGCACTCGAATTTTCCAGGCTCAGCCCGGAAAGTTGCCCGGCCAGCTTGCGCTCTGACGAAACCGAGGTCCCGAACGAAAAATGTTGCGTCGCCGGATCAATCCGCAGAATTCCTGCGGCCACAAGCTGATCGACATCGCGAAGCGGCAGCACCAGACCGTTGATCGTGATCGCGTCATAGGTGCCCTGCGACCCGAAAGTTGACAAAGACTGGGCCAGTGCCGGCTCTGCCAGCCAAGTCAGGGCAATCGCGATCCCGGCCAGACGCATGCGTTCCCTCCAGCCTGCCGCACCGGGTCAGGACACCTTTCGGCAAGACTATTTCAGGCAAAACTTGCGCCAGTTAACTTTCGACGCCGCCAAAGATCAAGCACCATCACGCCAAATCCCGAAGAAGGTTGACCTTCCGCAGGCAAAGCCAGCCGGTCTGATGCAATGTCATGCAAACCGCGACGAGACGGAGCGGCACCTTTGCCAGTGACAAAACCAGATGACAGCGTGGCCAAGCCGGAGCCATCAAGCCCCGCTGGTCAGATCATCCGGCACAACCGTCAAGCGCTGTCAGGCGATGTTGATTCGCTTGTCTGCGACTGACCCCGGCAATCTCCGCTGGTCAAACCGATGCGGCGACCGCCCACGTCTGTGACGCACTGGATGCAGGTGTTTGGTCGGGTCTTTCGCGTGTTTTGCCGCGCGATGCAACGCTTGCGGATGTCTGCGGTTGCCATCGGGCGCGCCAGTGCCCAGCCCAGCAACGTGTTGCACCTCAGGGCGCGCAAAACGACGTCATGTGCCCCGATGGGTAGGTGCCTCGGCAATGGGTCCGGTGGGCCCTTTTCGCGCTGCAAGGCTGCAGTGATCCGGCGTCTTTCGCGAACCGCCCGGGTAAGTTTGTGCATCGATCCCGGCGGATTGTCGTGGCTGCCAAGGAGGAAACACGGTGCAAGCCTCGGCCTGTGATTGAGCGCGCTCACCATCTGCAACCACGAACAACCAACGACTGGCAGCACAATCGGGCGGTGATCCGGCATAAGTTGAAGCCGTTGCGCGAGGGTTCGCCTGTCCCGGTATTACTGAACCTGTTCCCAACGTTACAGGATCACATGCCGTGCAGGCCGGGTGTGGGCCACAAGATGGTCGGCATCCTCGCACCTGTCCTCCGTCCCGATGATCAGGCCGTGCTGAGTGCCGTCGAGATGGCCCGGAAAGCGGCGTGCCGACCTGGACCGATGTCTTGCACCGCTCGCATCGCCTGATCAATGGCGAGACAACTGGCGGGCCGGACATCGACACCTCTGCGGGCATTGCTCCTGCGCCATGCACCAAAAGCGAAGGTCGAACGCAAGGACGGTTTGCGCGCCCGGATTGCCGCAGTCCGCCGTGTGTCGTGATCCAGCCAGCGCCACTCCCGTTTCAGACCTGGCGTCATCATGCTTGGAAGCCTC